>JAHCKU010000296.1 GCA_026125625.1 Burkholderiales bacterium
CGTTACCCGGCGCATAACGAATGGCAAACCCGATGCGCCGAAAGGCAGCCTGGTTCGGGGCACTGCCATGGACGATCAGTGCGCTGTGCAGACTCATTTGTCCCGGGGCGAGGACGACGTCGACCGCGTCCTGCGGCTCGAAGGCGATGACCGCCTCCTGTCCTCTGGAGAGAAGATTGTCGGCGGCGAAGGTCTCGACGTGCTGCACGAATTGCGCGGCGCTGCCCTGCAGCACACGCATGCAACCGTTTTCGGGCACGCTAGGCGTGAGGGCAAGCCAGGCCGTGATCATGCGCTGGCCCGGCTCACCCCAGTAAAAGCCGTCCTGATGCCAGGAAACGTGCGTCGGTGTTCCCGGTGCCTTGATGAAGAACTGAGCGCCGCAGCAGACGATGTCCGGCCCCAGCAGGCTTTCGACTGCATCCAGGATGCGGGAATCGGCAGTCAGTGCATGTGCCCAGGGAAGATTCAGATGACAGTCGGCGATTGCCTGCAGCCCGGCGCCATGCTCGGCCTCTCCGGCGCGCAGCCGATCGAGCAGACCCTCGGCCTCTTCCGCCGGCATCACGGGAACGGGAAAGAGATAGCCGTGCGCGCTGAAGAGCGCCGTCTGCCGTTGCGAAAGTGAGCCTGCCATGCCGGTGACGATTATGCGATCTTTTTGCTTCGAATAGCGCCCGCACCTTCGATGCTGAACCTGAACGACATCCCCGCGCCGACGAGCGGCACCGCCACCCTGCCCGACACGCCGGCCGGTCGCCGCTTCGGCGAGATCATGGCGTTGATCCGCAATGCCACGCCGCGTGCCATCGCCGCCTACGTGGAAGCGCACTACACGCCAGCAAACGCCGGCCGCCAGCCGATATCACGGCGCATCGGCACCTACATGGATTGGCAGGCACGCGGCGGCATGGAAGTGGTCGAGCTGCAAGAGACGGTGCCGCTTCGGATCGAAGCCATCGTGCAGCAACCCTACTCCGAGGAGCGCTGGCAGGTGACGGTGGAGGTCGAAGCGGCTGTGCCGCATCGCGTCGAGACCCTGCTCGTGGGACGCACCGCGCTGCCGGTGCTGGCACCGCCGTCCGACGACCAGTCGGCCGCGGATGCGATCGCGGACTACGCGGAAAAGCTCGCGGCACGCGATCTGTTTTCCGGTGCGGTGCTGGTCGCCCACCATGGCGAAGTGCTGGCCCAGCGCGCGGTCGGGCTGGCGAACCGTGATTTCGGTATTCCCAATACGCTGGAGACGCGCTTCAACGTTGCCTCGTTGACCAAGTCCTGGACCGGCGTGGCCATTGCCCAGCTGGTCGAGGCCGGCGTTCTGTCGTTCGAGGACACCGTCGCCAAGTACATCGCCTACCCCGATGCGCAAAGCGCCGAACGGATCCGCATCAAGCACCTGCTGTCGCACACCGGCGGGCTGCTCTCCTACTTCACCGAGGAGCTGGACCGGACCGCGCGTCATCACATCCGCACCGTGGACGATTACCTGGCGCTGTCGAAGGATCAGAAACCTGCGTTCGAAGCGGGCAGCCGCTGGCAGTATTCCAACACGGGCATGGTGCTGCTGGGCAAGATCATCGAGATCGTCACCGGACAGACCTATTTCGACTACGTCGAGCGCAACGTGCTGGCGCCTGCCGGCATGTCGCGCTCGGGATTCCTGTACTACGATCAGGTCAACGAGAACCTCGCGGTCGGCTACGGCAAGACCTGGTCGCTGGACGGACCAACCGTGGTCAACAGCTTGTACGAGAATTTCGTCGGCGGCTGCCCGGCGGGCTGCGGCTGCGCAACCGTCGGCGACGTGTTCCGTTTCGCCGAGGCATTGAAGGCAGGCAAGCTCGTCAGCCCCGCCATGACCGAGCTGCTCACCACCGCCAAGCCCGAGCTGAACTCGCCGGACTACGGCTATGGCTTCGGCATCCATCCCCAGCGCGCGCTCTACGGACACAGCGGCGGCCTGCTGGGGGTGAGCGCCAATCTCGACATCGTCGAAGCGCCGGCCGGTTGGGTGATCGTGATTCTCGCCAACGATCTCGGCATGCGGCCGGTGGTGCTGAAGTCACGCCAGCTCATCGGCGTGACCGTCCAGGAAGCCGAAACCGCGCGCGCCTACCTGCCGCGCGCCGGCATGACCGCACGCTGACATCCGCATGGACCTGCTCAATCGCCTGACGAAAACGCCCGGAGTGCCCGGCCGGGAACAGCACATTCGCGCCGTGATCGCTGCGCACGCGCAAGCGCGCTGCCTGTTCGACGACATACGCACGGATGCGCTCGGCAATCTCATCGGTGTGCGCCGGCCGCGACCCGGCGGCAGCGCGGGCAAGCCGAAGCGCGTGCTGGTGGCCGCGCACATGGACCAAGTCGGCTTTCTGGTCGCGCACGTCAGCGCACAGGGAATCTTGCGCGTGCATCCGGTGGGATCGTTCGACGTGCGCGTGCTGTTCGCCCGGCGCGTGCTGGTGTGCACCGCCTCGGGAGAGCAGCTGCCGGGGGTCATGCAGCCGCTGGGTCGCCCCATCCACACCGCCAGCGCCGAGGAGCTGCGGCGCGTTCCCGACATTGCGGAGGTCGTGGTCGACCTCGCGTTGCCTGCCGAAACGGTACGCGAGAAAGTGAAGCTGGGCGACATGATCGTGTTCGACTCGCCGTTTCAGATCATGGGCGATGCGGTGGTATCGCCCGGTCTCGACGATCGCGTGGGATGCTGGGCGCTGCTCGCTGCGCTGGAGAAGCTGGAGCGCCACGCATGCGAGATTCATGCGGTATTCACCGTGCAGGAAGAACTCGGCTCGCGCGGTGCGGGACCGGCGAGCTTCGGCATCGAGCCCGACATCGGCATCGCCTGCGACACCACCGTCTGCTGCGATCTGCCGGGCATTCCGCCCGAGCAGCACATCACCCAGGCCGGGCAAGGCGTGTCGATCCAGATCGCCGACTCCTCGACCATCGCCGATCCGGAACTGGTCGACATCATCGAATCCATCTCCCTTCGCGCGAACATCCCCTGCCAGCGCAGCCTGATGCTCGGCGGCGGCCAGGATGGCGCCCTCATTCAGCGCTCACGCATCGGTGTGCGCACGCTGGTGCTGAGCTGTCCCGTGCGCTACCTGCACACGCCGGCGGAGATGGTGTTCCGGCGCGACCTGGAGTCGTATCGGGATCTGCTGGTGGGGTTTTTGGGGGAGGTTTGACGAGTCCGTAAAGAAGACGCCAGCCAAGTTTTCAGCTTATTGCCACAGGCTTGCGCAGTATTCGAGCGATGTTTATGCTGGATATAAACATCCTGACCGCCATGGGGATCTGCAATGGCTGAGACCGTTCTCGACATCAAGCACTGGGGTAACAACCTGGGCGTGCGCCTCCCGGCGGCGGTAGCTCGTGCCGCCAACCTGCATGCCGATCAGCGCGTGCACATCGAGGTAAAGGGCGGACGCGTCATCATTACGCCCATCCATGATGCTCCGCTTACGCTGGAGCAACGCTTGGCCAGATTCGATCCGGAGCGCCATAGCGGCGAAGCCATGACCGCCGACTCTGCCCTGGGTGCCGAATGGTGGTGAAACGCACCGCATCCCACAAGTCGGACGACATCTGGGTACCAGGGCGGCAGGACATCATCTGGATCGACTGCAACCCGCAGGCTGGACGTGAGATGCGCGACATACATCCGTTCGCGGTGTTGTCACCCAAGGCGTTCAGTCAGCGCACATCGCTAGTGTCGGCCTGCCCATGACCACTGCCGCCTACAACGTCGACAATCCCTTCGCCATCGGAACCGCCGTTGGACGCAAAGCCGGACGCACCAGCTATGTGCTGTGCCATCAACCCAAGTCGTTCGACTGGCGCAAGCGCAGCGGCAAGCCGCATCCGATGAAGCGTGTGCCGGATGCGCGTTTCGCCGAGATCCTGGCGCTGCTGAACCAGATGGTGCAGCTCGCGTAGCGTGCGGGCACACGCGGCCAACCCCGGTCCGCACCTTTGTACGCTCTGATCATGTCGCGCACCTTGGAGAACCACGAGGAGCCGCACGCTGCGAGCGGCAGCGATGACACCGCACTCGGCCGGGCAGCGCTGGCCATCCTACGCAACACGTTCGGCTACGACGCATTTCGCGGACCGCAGGCAGACATCATCGCGCGCGTTGCACGCGGCGGCGACGCGCTGGTGCTGATGCCGACCGGCGGCGGCAAGTCGCTCTGCTACCAGGTGCCGGCCCTGTGCCGCGACGGCGTCGCCATCGTCGTCTCGCCGCTGGTGGCGCTGATGCAGGACCAGGTGGCGCGCCTGCGGGCCGCGGGCGTCGCGGCCGCCAGCATCAACAGCAGCCAGGACTGGGGCACGAATGCCGATGCCTGGCGCGCCGCCCAGCGTGGCGAGATGCGCCTCTTGTACATGTCGCCCGAGCGGCTGACCGATGCCCGCATGCTGGATGCGCTGCCGCGCCTTTCCATCAGCCTGTTCGCGGTGGACGAGGCGCATTGCGTCAGCCAATGGGGCCACGACTTCCGCCCCGACTACATGGCGCTGTCGGCCTTGCGCGACCGCTTCCCCAGTGTGCCGATCGCGGCCCTGACCGCGACCGCCGACGCCCGCACCCGCGCCGAGATCGCGCGCACCCTGCTGCGCGACCAGCCCGTGGTGCATGTGGCCGGGTTCGACCGGCCGAACATCGCCAT
>JAHCKU010000297.1 GCA_026125625.1 Burkholderiales bacterium
CGGCGCCCGAGCCAACCGGCCTCGCTGACGCGCACCTCATACCAGGTCGGCAGGCCCTGGATGTTGGACGGGAAGATGTTGCGCGGGCTGACCGGCACGCCCATGCGCAGGATGGACTTGGCGAACAGCGTGTTGGCCGATGCCGATCCCGATCCGTTGACGTTGGCGAACTTGACGACGAAGTCGTTGATGCGTTCTTGTGCTTGGTTGGGCATGTGGTGGTCGGTACAGCGGTGCTGCAGCCTCTGTTGTCTGGGACGATGGATGGAGAAACGTGCGCAGAGGATCAGGCCGGCAGCGGATTCGCCTCCCTGCGTTTGTTGCGACAGCCGGGTCCGGCGTGCGTCATCTCCAGATAGAACTTCTGCATGTCCCATGCCCCGGTCGGGCAGCGCTCCGCGCACAGGCCGCAGTGCAGGCAGACATCCTCGTCCTTGACCATGACGTGACCGGTGATCTTGAGCGCATCGGAGACGTACAACGCCTGCTCGGGGTCGTCGGCCGGCGCGCGCAGACGTTGACGCAGCGCCGGCTCGTCACCGTTGTCGGTGAAATTGATGCAGTCCATGGGACAGATATCCACGCATGCGTCGCATTCGATGCACAGCTTGGGCGTGAACACCGTCTGCACATCGCAGTTGAGGCAGCGCTGCGCCTCGGCGAAGGCCAGCTTCGGGTCGAAGCCCAGTTCCACCTCGACTTTGATGTCCTTCAGGGCGATACGGTTCTCTTTCATCGGCACGCGGTAGCGCACATCGCCGGACACCGCGTTGTCGTAGCTCCACTCGTGGATGCCCATCTTCTGCGACGTCAGGCTCACGCCGGGCGCGGGACGCTGGTGCAGATCTTCGCCGTGGCACAGCTTGTCGATCGATACTGCCGCCTCGTGGCCGTGCGCCACCGCCCAGATGATGTTCTTCGGGCCGAATGCCGCATCGCCGCCGAAGAACACACGCGGATGCGTGGAGCGCAGGGTGACCTTGTCCACCACCGGCATACCCCACTTGTCGAACTCGATGCCCAGATCGCGCTCGATCCAGGGGAAGGCATTCTCCTGGCCGATGGCCACCAGCACGTCGTCGCACGGCAGATGCACGTCCGGCTCGCCGGTTGGCAGCAGCTGGCGGCGTCCCCGGTCGTCGTATTGTGCCGCCACCTTCTCGAACAGCACACCGGTGAGCTTGCCGTGTTCATGAGTGAAGGCCTTGGGCACCATGAAGTTGAGGATGGGGATGCCTTCGTGCATGGCATCCTCCTTCTCCCACGGGGATGCCTTCATCTCGTCGAAGCCCGAGCGCACCACCACTTTCACGTCCTCGCCGCCGAGGCGGCGCGAGGAGCGACAGCAATCCATGGCGGTGTTCCCGCCGCCGAGCACGATCACGCGCCTGCCGATGCGATCGATGTGGCCGAAGGACACGCTCGACAGCCAGTCGATGCCGATGTGGATGTTGGCCGCGGCTTCCCTGCGTCCGGGAATGTCCAGGTCGCGACCGCGCGGTGCGCCGGTGCCGACGAACACCGCATCGTAGTTCTCGCGCAGCAGTTGGGTGAGGCTGTCGATGCGCTGGCCGGCACGAAAGTCCACGCCAAGATCGAGGACATAGCCGACCTCTTCGTCGATCACCGCTTCGGGCAGGCGGAAGCGCGGAATCTGCGTGCGGATCATGCCGCCGGCGCGTGCATCGCCATCGAACAGCACCACTTCGTACCCAAGTGGTGCGAGATCGCGGGCGACTGTCAGCGATGACGGACCCGCGCCGATCAATGCCACACGCTTGCCGTTGCGGGCAGCGGCGGGGCGCGGCAGACGCGCGCGGATATCGTCCTTGTAATCCGCGGCCACGCGTTTGAGGCGGCAGATCGCGACCGGCTCCGGCTTTTCGCCGTTGCCTTCCTCGACCCGGCCGCGACGACAGGCCGGTTCGCATGGCCGGTCACAGGTGCGACCGAGAATGCCAGGAAAGACGTTGGATTTCCAGTTGATCAGGTAGGCGTCACCGTAGCGGCCTTGCGCGATCAGACGGATGTATTCGGGAACCGGGGTGTGGGCGGGACACGCCCATTGGCAATCGACTACCCGGTGGAAGTAGTCGGGTGCTGCAATATCTGTGGCTTTCAAAGCCCTCCTCCAGGGTCATCGGCACGACAGCCGCGTTTGCTGCGCCGCGGCAGCCGTCGATCTCCCCCAAATCGCGAGCTCCGCCAAGCCGAATTGGCGCACATGGTACGCCGCGTCGCGCAGCCTGAAAAGAGTGAAGTAACGCCTACATACGACGCGCGGTGCACGTGCATGCTCTTTAGCAAATCCCGTGCGAAGTCGCCGGCGCGCCGCTACGGTCTTTGGCGGCCGCAGCGGGCCTCATGCGGGTTGCGTGTGCGTACGCTGGGTGCTGCTGCTCAGGCCCAGCGCAGTGAACAAGGCCAGCACCTGGAATATACCGATGGCGATGAATACCCAGCCCGGATGCTGGCTGTCCATCATGGCGCCGTAGATGAGCGGTGCCAGCGACATGCCAACGTCGATGCCCGAATACACCACGCCATACACTCGTCCGGTGGCCCCGCGCGGCGAGGCCGCGCGCACCAGCAGATCGCGCGAAGGGCCGGCGATGCCGGCACCGAAGCCGACCAGCCCCAGCAGCAGGAGCGTGGTGCCGGCCGCTACTGCTCCGCTGCCCACCAGCACGCACAGCATGCCGGCGATGGCGAAGGCAACGGCGATGATGCGTTCGTGGTGCCTGGTGCGCGTGGCGAGGAAGCCGCCGGTGATCATGCCGCCTGCCTGCGCGATCATGTACACGGTGATCGAGGTCATGGCCAGCGCGATCGGCAGGCCGTACAGATCTACCAGGGCCGAGGGCACGAAGCTCTGAATGCCGCCGAGCGACATGGCGGTGATGAAGAAGAAGGCGAAGCACATCCATACGCCCGGCAGGCGCAGGAACCCGAGCGCATGGCCTTGCGCTGCGGCCTTGGCATGCGCGGCATGCGTGTCCTGCGCGTCGAGCAGATCGCGGGTGAAGAACACCAGCAGCAGAACCAGCAGCGCGAGCACACCAGCGCCGGCCAGAGCCACGCGCCAGCCTGCAAGCGTTGCCAGTCCGGCCAGGAACACCGGAGCCGTGGCCCAGCCCAGCGTACCGAGGATGCCGTGCATGCTGAAGGCGTGCGCCAGGCGTGGCAGGCCGACGCGGCGGTTGAGGATGGTGAAGTCGGCCGGGTGGAACACGCTGTTGCCCAGGCCTGCGACTGCGGCGAACAGCATCAGCATGGCGTAGCTCTGGCTGACGGCGAAGCCGAACGCGGACGTCGCCAGCAGGCCGAGTCCCGCGAGCAGCACCCTCCAGCCGCCAATGCGGTCGACCACGAAGCCGGCCAGCGCCTGGCCGGTTCCCGAGATCACGAAGAACACGCTCATCAGCAGGCCCAGCTGCGCATAGCTCAGGCCGAAGGCCGACTTCAGCCAGGGGAACAGCGGTACCAGGATGAGGTGAAAGAAGTGCGAGGTGGCATGGGCAACGCCGACCACGCCGATGACCTGTGCGTCGCGACTCAGCGAGGGATGGGGAGGAGATGCGTTCATCCGCACACGTTAAGGCAAGGACGGTGCCGGGTCAATTCCGGATCGTGGCGGTTCGGAATCCCGGGCGTCGGGATGTAATCCGCGCCAATGACCGGCGCCATCCCGAGCAGTGCCCGGCGCAAATCCCGGTATTCGAGGGAATCGGCCTCTTACGCCCTGGCTGCACCCGGGTGCAACCTTGCACCGCTTTGCACCGGATCCCTCGCGGCGGCAAACCCTGGCGGGTGCGGCGATCACGAGGCGGTACATCCAACCATGAACCGCAATAGACCCCCAGGAGACGATGACAACCGATCACCCGGATACCGACGACAGCAACTGCTCATGTAGCCGTTCCACCCCAGGCAGCAGGCGCACCCTGTTGACCGGCGCGCTCGCGTTGGCGCTGGCCCCGCTCGGCCTGCCTGCTGCCTGGGCGGCAACCGATGCGCGCCGCGCCCGCCCGCAGCCGGGCGATCGGCTGGCGTTCAGCGATGGTGAGCAGAAGGGAAAGACCATGGCCCTGGCCGATCTGAAGGTGGGAGACCCACCGCGACTGGCCTATCCGCTGGATCCAGCGACGCAGACAGTGCGTGATGGTTCGCGCATCAATCTGCTGTTGCTGGTCCGGCTCGATCCCAAAGACATTTCCGAGAAGACCAAGCCGCATGCCGCCGACGGCGTGGTGGCGTACTCCGCAGTCTGTACGCACTACGGTTGCCCGATCACGCTGCTGCACGAGAACAAGCATGCCATCGTCTGCACTTGCCACGGTTCGACCTTCGATGCCGGCAACAACGGCGAGATCCTGGTCGGGCCGGCAACCCGACGGCTGGCCATCCTGCCGCTCAAAGCGGCAGATGGAATGCCCACCGTGGCAGCCGGATTCATCGGTCGCCTGGGGCCACCACAGGAGTGAGTTTCAACAGTCGAGAAGGAGTCGCTTCTTTCCACCCGCAGCACAATCCACAACATCAGGAGGAAACCGATGAAGATGTCGAGTTACGCTACGCTGCTCGGGGCCATGCTGGTCCCGGCCGTGTGCGCCGCGGCGCCCACGATCGACTACAAGCCGGTCACCCACGAGCGGCTGGTGAATCCCGAGCCCGAGAA
>JAHCKU010000298.1 GCA_026125625.1 Burkholderiales bacterium
GATGTACCCACCTTCTCGAGATAGGCGATGAGGTCAGCGCGCTCCTGCGGATCCTTTATACCGGCATAGGTCATCGTCGTCCCCGGCACCGTTTGTAGTGGATCGTCGAGAAATCTGTCGAGCGTCCTGACGTTCCAGACGATTCCCGATCTCTTCATTGCCGGAGAATAGTCGAAGCCCGGCACGCTGCCGGCTGTACGCCCCAACAGTCCGCAATGGTGAGGCCCTACGCGGTCATAGGCGAGCGCATGGCACGCCATGCAGCGCGAGTAGAGCTGCTCTCCTCGCACCGGGTCCCCGGCTGCGCTGACCGTCCCCGCGACGAGGGCCAGCGCAACGATGCATGCGCGTATGCGTATCACGGCACAATCCGGCATCAGCCCCACGTCGCAGTGCCTCACGCCACGAACGCGGCTGGAACCGAATTCTCCCCGAGCGCATTGCGCAGAACCGCCCAGTGCATCGCCTCGTTGCCGAGAATGCTGGCCGCCGCCTTGGACAGATCGCGGTCTCCGAACAGCGGCACCGCTCCGAGGTAAGCGCTCACGGCGCCTTGCTCCAGCCTCGCTGCGAAGCGCAATACGTCGGCCTGATTCTTCAGTTGATCGACCGGAAAATCGTACCTGGCTTTCGCGGCAACGGGCTTTCCACCCAGCTTCCGCACGGTCTTGGCGAGCAGATCGGCGTGCTCCTTGTGCTGGCCCTGGAACTGAACGGCAAGATCCAGGACCGGCTTCTGCAGCAGGCCGCTCTGCGCGCCGATCTGATAGGCGGCAATGGCTTCCAGCTCCGCGCCGAGCGCAGTATTGAGTATGCGCACGTCACTGACCTTGGCATCGCTCTCGGCCGCAAGCACATCCTTGCCTGCGAGCAGCGCAATCGCCGCACCGGAGAGCACAAGTCCAGAGCGTCCGAGGAACAGGCGCCGTGCTGCGTTCGGGTTCGGAATGGAAAAAAAAGACGACATCTCGCACTCCTGTGAAGTGGGTTGATCAGAGATCGGTCGTCCCGCCTTCGGCGAGCTTCGCAAGCACGCGGGCGACGACGCGGTCGCAGCGTTCGCCCAGGAATGCAAACGCATCGCCAAGGGCAAGATCGATCTCCTTGGAAAGTGCCTCGCGCAATTGGCTACGCGCGCGGAAGAATCGGCTTCTTACCGTGGCCTCTGGAACACCCAGAACCGCTGCGGTCTCTTCGACCGATAGTTCTTCCAATGCACGCAGAACGAAGACGACGCGGAATCCTTCCGGCAGCGCATCGATCTTTTGCTCGAGCAGCCGCCGTATCTCGCCGCGCTCCACCAATTCCTGGGGACTGTCATGATCGTTCTGCACGGCCTCCATGTCATATTCTTCTTCGTGCTCGATAGTGCCGCCATGAATCGGTACGACCGCCGCCCGGCGAGAATTCTTCCTGAGGCGCGCCAACGCCTCGTTTACGACGATGCGCACCAACCATGTGGAAACCCTGGCTTCGCCACGATATGCACCAATGGAGCGATACGCGCGTAAGTAGCTCTCCTGCAGCGCGTCTTCCGCCTCGGCGTCGTTATGCAGAATTGCACGTGCCGTCCGAAACAGGGTTTGATTGTGGCGCCGCATCAGCTGTTCGAATGCCTTCACGTTGCCCCGGGCAACGTCGAGCACGAGCTGAGCATCGGACAACGCTGCAGATGATGATGTAGATGCGGGAGTGGCAGACATCGAACGTCCTTCGCTGGTTTCCGGCATTAGATGTCTCGAGTCGTACCCACGTTCCGGGTTGACTCGCCGTTGGTTCAACGGATGCCCTCTTGCAGGTCGACGGCTTACCAGGCAGGGAACATGGCCAGGCACCGACAGTACCGCCCATCAGCGCGAATCGTGCAAAGCCATGGAAAAAATGGTGCAGCCATGCCGGCAGGCTTTCGAAGCCTCGAAGCAATGGCTGCGGGACGGGCAGTGCGACGCTCAGTGACGCGTGAGTGCCAGCAGCACCTCACGCAGCACGACGGCCTGATTGTGTTGCTCGTCGCTGGCACCGTATACCAGCGTGATGGGACGGCCCGCCGCTGCTGCCAGTAATGCACGCAACCGCTGTCGCGGCACATCGCCCGCCAGTTCGGCCTTGTAGCGGGAACGGAACTCGTCCCAGCGCGCGACATCGTGCCCGAACCAATGGATCAGCTCGGCTTCGGGCGCCAGATCCCGTGCCCACTCGTCCAGGCGCAGCTCGTCCTTGCGGCATCCGCGTGGCCAGTAGCGGTCGACCAGCACGCGATAACCGTCGCGCGCCCCAGGACCGTCGTAGGCGCGTCGAATCCCGATCCGGGTGGGGGATTCGCCGGTGCTATGCGTGCTCGCTGCTTTCTTCATGTTCCCGTCGATGCTCTGCGACCAGATTCTCGATCACGGCGGCATCGGCCAGCGTCGAGGTATCGCCGAGGCTGGCGTAGTCGCCTTGAGCAATTCTACGAAGAATGCGGCGCATGATCTTTCCGGATCTCGTCTTGGGCAGCGCAGGCGCCCATTGCACATGATCCAGAGTCGCGATGGGGCCTATCGTTTCCCGCACCAATGCAGCGAGCTGCTGCCTGAGTGCTGTGCTCGGCGCCTCGTTCGCCCGCAGCGTTACGAAGGCATGGATCCCCTGCCCTTTCACCGCGTGCGGATAGCCGACCACTGCCGCCTCGACTACCTTGGGATGCTGAGTCAAGGCGCTTTCAACTTCTGCAGTTCCCAGGCGATGGCCGGAGACGTTGACGACGTCGTCGACCCGTCCGGTCACCCAGTAGTAGCCGTCTTCATCGCGGCGACAGCCGTCGCCGGTGAAGTAGAGTCCGGGATAGGTCTTGAAGTACGTGTCAGCGAATTGCGCATGCGCATTGTAAAGCGTGTGCATCATGCCCGGACCCACCTGCCGGAAGCACAGGTTGCCGCTGCACGCACCGGCAAGCTCGCGGCCGTCGTCGTCGACGATGACGGGCTCGACACCGAAGAACGGCCACGCGGCCGATCCCGGCTTGAGGGGTGTCGCACCCGGCAGCGGGGTCAGCAGAATGCCTCCCGTTTCCGTCTGCCACCACGTATCGACGATGGGGCAACGCTTCTCGCCGACCACGTTGTAGTACCACAACCACGCCTCGGGATTGATCGGTTCCCCAACGCTGCCCAGCAGTCGCAGAGACTTGCGGCTGATCTTCCGTACCGACTCATCCCCTTCCCGCATCAACGCGCGGATGGCGGTGGGTGCCGTATAAAGGATGTTGACCTGGTGCTTGTCGCAAATCTGCCAGAAACGCGAAGCATCCGGATGCGTCGGGATGCCTTCGTACATGACCGTGGTTGCGCCGTTGAGCAACGGTCCATAGACGATATAACTATGGCCGGTGATCCAGCCGACATCCGCGGTGCACCAGTAGACGTCACCGCTACGGTAGTCGAACACCCACTCGTGAGTCAGCGATACGAAGACGAGATAGCCCGCCGTGGTGTGCAGTACGCCTTTCGGCTTGCCGGTCGACCCGGAGGTGTACAGGATGAAGAGCGGATCCTCCGCCTCCATGATGGCCGGCTCGCATTCGGCCGGCTGATCCGCCACGAGATCGTGCCACCAGAGGTCGCGACCCGGCTTCAGCTCGACGGGACCACCCGTGCGCCGGAGCACGACGCAATGCTTTACCGAAGGACAGAACGCGAGCGCGGTGTCGGCATTGGTCTTCAGCGGAATCTTTCTGCCGCCACGCAGCCCTTCGTCGGCTACGACCAGGACCTTCGCTTCGCAGTCGTTGATGCGGCTCGCCAGGGCGGCCGGCGAGAACCCGCCGAACACCACGGAATGCACGGCGCCGATACGTGCGCATGCCAGCATCGCAACCACCGCCTCGGGAACCATGGGCATGTAGATGGCGACGCGATCGCCCCTTCTCACACCAAGCCCACGCAAGCCGTTCGCGAATTTGCATACCTCGGCATGCAGCTGCGCATACGTGATCGTCCGGCTCTCGTTCGGATCGTCACCCTCCCAAAGTATCGCCGGCTGATTCGCCCGCTTGGCCAGATGGCGGTCGAGGCAGTTCTCCGCCGCATTCAACCGCCCCCCTGCGAACCACTCGATGCGAAGGTCGTCGAGGTCGAAGGAGCACCTGCCGGCTCGGGTGGGTACACGCATCCAGTCGAGACGAAATGCCTGCTCATACCAGAATCCATCCGGATCCTGGATCGAGCGCATGTATTCCGATCGGTACCGCTCGGCGGTGATCAGCGCGTCCCGCGCCCACTGCTTGGGCACCGGGTAACTGACGTCGGCGGCGGCCATGGGTATCGCTCGCATATCGGGACTGTTCATGACGGTGAGTATCGAACCGCCGTGAACAAGTGTCTAACGAAATATATTGGCCGTTGTCAGCAAATTTAATGCATTAATATCCCGACCGACACCCTTTGGCAGAAGTCATGGACACCGAAGTCATACGCACCTTTCTGGAAGTCGTGGCGCAGCGCAACTTCGGCACGGCGGCCGAGAAGCTTCACGTCGCACAGACCACGGTCAGCGCGCGGATCAAATTGCTGGAGGAACGCCTGGGTCGACCGTTGTTCGTTCGCAACAAAGCCGGCGCCACGCTGACACCGGCGGGCGAGCAGCTCCTGCGTTATGCACCCACCTTC
>JAHCKU010000299.1 GCA_026125625.1 Burkholderiales bacterium
AGAACTTCGACAGCGCCGTGAGCACGGCGCCCTTGCCCGGCACCGGGGTGGGCAGGATCACGTCGAAGGCCGACAGGCGGTCGGTCTGAATGATCAGCAGGCGCTGCGCGTCGATCTCGTACAGATCGCGCACCTTGCCGCGGTGCAGGAGCTTGAGCGAAGCGAGCGAGCTTTCCAGTAGCGCGGATGGCATGAGTCGGTCTTAGGGAAACGAATGGTGATTCAAGCCGGCAGCCAGCAGCCTGCCGGAGCGCTGTCGGCCGGTCATGCCCGGATCCCGGCATCGGCGCGCAGCGCCTCGCGCGCGGCCATGGCATCGCGCAACGCTTCCTCGACGCTGTCGGCCAGCACCGTGTAGTGTCCCATCTTGCGACCGGGGCGCGCCTCGTGCTTGCCGTACAGGTGCAGCTTGGCGCGCGGGTAGTGCAGCACGTGCTCCCAGCGCGGCTCGCCGCGTGCCCACAGCTCACCCAGCACGTTGACCATTACCGCCGGGCCATGCAGCGCAGTGTCCCCCAGTGGCATGCCGCACAGGACACGCGCCTGCTGCTCGAATTGCGAGGTGATACAGGCATCGATGGTGTAGTGCCCGCTGTTGTGCGGCCGCGGCGCGATCTCGTTGGCCAGCAGGCGCCCATCGGGCAGGACGAAGAATTCCACGCACAGCACACCGCGATAGTCCAGGCGCGCCGCCACCGCCAGCGCCGCCTCGCGCGCAGCCTGCGCCAGATGTGCCGGCACGCGCGCCGGCACGATGCTCACGTCGAGAATGCCAGCGGCATGCCGGTTCTCGGCCACCGGCCAGGATGCCAGCCGGTCATCGAAACCGCGCGCAACCACGCACGAGAGCTCCAGCTGCAGCGCGACGCGCTGCTCGAGCACGCACGGCTCGCCGCCGAGCTGCGCGAACGCCGCCACCAGCTCCTCGCGGCGCTCGACACGCATCTGGCCCTTGCCGTCGTAGCCGAGGCGGCTGCGCTTGAGAATGCCGGGCAGCAGATGCGCCAGATCCTGTTCGAGATCGGCAGCGGTCGCGATCACCGCATACGGCGCCACTTCCAGGCCAGCGGCAGCGAGGAAGCGTTTCTCCAGGATGCGGTCCTGCGCCACTGCCACGCTGTCGGCCGCCGGACTGACCCTGCAGTGACGCGCGAGAAAGCGCAGGCTCTCGGCCGGCACGTTCTCGAACTCGGTGGTCACCGCCGCGCAACGCGCGGCAAGCGCCTGCAGGCCATGCGTGTCCAGATAGCCGGCGGCGATGTGCTCGTCCGCCACGCTGCCTGCCGGGCTGTGGCTGCCGGGATCGAGCACGATCACGCGGTAGCCCATGCTCTGCGCGGCCATGGTGAACATGCGTCCCAGCTGGCCGCCGCCGAGCAGGCCGAGGAAGGCGCCCGGCTCGATCATGCGGCCGGCGGCATGTGCGGCAGCCTCGAGCGCAGGTGCGGCGGACACCACGCTCACGGCTTGCCCGGCGGCAGGGTCATGGCCTGCACCCTGGCTTCCTGTTCGGTGCGAAACTGCGCCAGACGCTGCGCCAGTTGCGTATCGGTCAGTGCCAGCAACGCGATGGCGAACAGCCCGGCATTGACCGCACCGGCCTCGCCGATGGCGAAGGTCGCGACCGGCACGCCGCGCGGCATCTGCACGATGGACAACAGCGAATCGAGGCCTTGCAGATGGCGGCTGGCGACCGGCACACCGAGCACCGGCAGGGTGGTCTTGGCCGCGAGCATGCCCGGCAGATGCGCGGCGCCGCCAGCCCCAGCAATCAGTACCTGCAGGCCGCGTCCGGCGGCGGATTCAGCGTAACGGAACATGGCCTCCGGCGTGCGATGCGCAGACACCACGCGCGCCTCGTGCGCCACGCCGAATTGCTCGAGCTGGCGCACGGCATGCTGCATGACCTCCCAGTCGCTGTCGCTGCCCATCACCACTCCGACCAGCGGCGTGCTCATGTCTGCTTCCCCTCCTGCCCGTACGCACCGAGGCAAGTCCGTGGTTCGCGCATCATGCTGCGCAACTCAGCGCTGCTCGGCCACGCGCACGATCTTCATCGTGTTGGTGCCGCCGGGCACGCCGATCGGCTCGCCGAAAGCGATCACGATCAGATCCCCCGGCTTTACGAAGCCGGCGCGCAGCAGCTTGTCTTCGGCCAGGCGCACCAGCGTCTCGCGATTGTCGCCCTGATACTGCAGCATGAGCGGGAACACCGAGCGGAACAGCGACAGCTTGTAGCGCGTGCTGATCTCCGGCGTGAGCGCATATACCGGCACGCCCGAGTTCAGACGCGACACCCACAGCGCAGTGGAGCCGGACTGGGTCAGTGCCGCGATCGCCTTCACCTTGAGATGATAGGCGGTGAACAGCGCAGCCATGGCGATGGACTGGTCGATGCGCGTGAACACCCGATCGAGGAACTCGCGGTCGAGCGTGACCTCGGTCGACTTCTCCGCCTCGAGGCACACGCGCGCCATGGCTTCCACCGCTTCCACCGGATACTTGCCGGAAGCGGTCTCGGCCGAAAGCATCACCGCGTCGGTGCCGTCGAGCACGGCATTGGCCACGTCGGACACCTCGGCGCGCGTGGGCACCGGGCTGGTGATCATCGATTCCATCATCTGCGTAGCGGTGATGGTCACCTTGTTGCGCTCGCGCGCCATGCGGATCATGCGCTTCTGCAGGGCCGGCACCGCGGCATCGCCGACCTCCACGGCCAGGTCGCCGCGCGCCACCATGATGGCGTCCGAGGCATCGAGGATCTCCGCCAGCGCACCGATCGCTTCGGCGCGCTCGATCTTGGCGATCAGCAGCGCATGTCCGCCGGCGGCGCGCATCAGCTCGCGCGCCATGTACATGTCGGAACCGCTCTTGGGAAAGGACACCGCGAGGAAATCCACCTTGAGTCCGGCGGCGGTCTTGATGTCCTCCATGTCCTTGGCGGTGAGCGCCGGCGCAGTGAGACCGCCGCCCTGGCGATTGATGCCCTTGTTGTTGGACAGCGCTCCACCGTGCCGCACCGTGGTCATGATCTCCGGCGGCCGCACCTCCAGCACGTCCAGGACGATGCGCCCATCATCCAGCAGCAGCACGTCGCCGGCGCGCACGTCGCGCACCAGCTCACGATAGTCCAGTCCGACCCGCTCCTGATTGCCGAGCGTGCAATCCGCATCGAGAATGAAGTGATCGCCCTTCGCCAGCTGGATGCGGCCCTGCTCGAACTTGCCGATACGAATCTTCGGCCCTTGCAGATCGACCATGATGCCCACCGTATGGCCGAGGTCACGCGCCACTTCACGCACCAGCGCGGCACGCGCCGTGTGATCGGCTGCGGTGCCATGGGAGAAGTTCAACCGTACGACGTCGACGCCGGCGGCGAGCATGCGCAGAAGCACGTCCCGCTCGGAACTGGCCGGTCCCAGGGTTGCGACGATCTTGGTGTTGCGCTGCATAGTTGAGGAGGCCTGTTACGGCTGGCTCGGCCGGGATGGAAGGGAAACCCGTCGGATGCCGGAAAGGGAGCTTCACCCGGCTCCCGCACCATGGAAACGCATCGTCCGAAAACACACAAGGCGGATCGATCGCTCGACCCGCCCCGCTGCATGGAAGCGTTAGTGTAGCGGACCTTGGCCGATCGCGGCAGCGCGCTCACCCGCCTGCGCGCGTCTCCAGGATCTCCACCGCAGGCAGCTTCTTGCCTTCCAGAAACTCCAGGAACGCGCCACCGGCGGTCGAGACGTAACCGATGCGATCGGTGACGCCGAACTTGGCCAGCGCGGCCACTGTCTCGCCGCCGCCGGCCAGAGAGAAAGCCGGTGCGCTCGCGATCGCCTGCGCCAGTGCCCGGGTCCCGCCGGCAAACTGGTCGTGCTCGAACACGCCCAGCGGTCCGTTCCATACGATCGTGCCGGCTTTTGCGAGCAGATCGGTAAGCGCGGCAGCGGTCCGCGGTCCCACATCGAGGATGAGATCGTCGTCGTCGACAGCCGCGACGTCCTTGGTATGCGCCACTGCAGTGGCCGACAACTCCTTGGCGCACACCACGTCCACCGGCAGCGGCACCGCGCCGCCCTTGGCCGCCACGTGCGCCATGACGCGCCTGGCCTCGTCCACCAGATCGGGTTCGGCCAGCGATCTGCCGATCTTCATGCCGGCGGCCAGCATGAAGGTATTGGCGATGCCGCCGCCGACGATGAGCTGATCGACTTTCGCCGCCAGCTGATCCAGCACGGTAAGCTTGGTGGACACCTTGGCGCCGCCAACGATGGCCACCAGCGGGCGGGCAGGCTTCTCGAGCGCCTTGCCGAGCGCCTCCAGTTCCTTCGCGAGCAGCGGCCCGGCGCAGGCGACCGGCGCAAAGCGGGCCACGCCATGGGTGGTGGCCTCGGCGCGATGCGAAGTGGCAAAGGCATCGTTGACGTATACGTCGCACAGGGCCGCGATCTTGCGGGCGAGCGCCTCGTCGTTCTTCTTCTCACCCCGGTTGAAGCGGCAATTCTCCAGGAGCACGGCCTTGCCCGGCTCCACCGTGACACCGCCCAGCCAGTCGCGCACCAGCGGCACCTCCTGCCCGAGCAGCTGGGACAGCCGCGCGGCGACGGGGGCCAGCGACTCGCG
>JAHCKU010000003.1 GCA_026125625.1 Burkholderiales bacterium
AGGAAGAACACCACGCCACTCAAGCGTACCGTGCTTACCAGTGCCATACGCAGGCCGGCCCAGGTCAAGTTGCGGTACACCAGCGCGCCGATCAGCAGCGAATAGACTGCTGCGAAGGCCGAGGCCTCCGTTACCGTGCTCAGGCCGCTGAGGATGCCGGCGAGAATGATTACCGGCACCAGCAGTGCCGGCACCGTCGGCAGGAAGGCGCGCAGGGCCATGCCCAGGCCGCCTTGGCCCTGCACCGGGAACTTGCGTCGCCACGCGAGCCAGAAGCTCATCAGCAGCATTGACAGGGTCATCAGCACGCCCGGCACGATCCCGGCGACGAACAGCGACAGCACGGAGACATCACGCAGCATGCTGGCGTACACCACCATCACGATGCTCGGCGGAATGATCGGCCCGACGATCGACGAGCAGGCGGTGACCGCCGCGGCGTACTCGGCGCTGTAGCCCTGCTTCTTCATTGCCGGAATCATGATCTTGCCGATCGCCACTGTATCGGTGATGGCGGCTCCGGTCAGACCGGCGAAGAACAGGCTGACGGTGATGTTGACGTGGCTGAGCGCGCCGCGGATGCGTCCGAGCAGCGCGTTGTTGAAGTCGATCAGGCGCTGCGTGAGGCCCGCCTGGTTCATCACCTCGGCGGTGAAGATGAAGTACGGCACTGCCATCAGCAGGAAGCCGCTGACTCCGGAGAACATGCGGTCGGCAATGATGGCCAGGAACTCCGGACCGCCGATCGACATCGCGCCGGCCAGGCCGGACATCGCCATCACCAGTGCGATCGGTGCCCCGATGAGCAGCAGCACGATGAAGACGACGATCGCTGCCATCAGCGGGATGCCTCGGGTGGGACGGCGTCGTCGGTGGACAGATCGAGGTGAGGCGGCTCAAGTAGCGCCCGCCCGCAGGCCAGATGGAACAGCAGGACGAGGCCCGTGATCGGCACGCATGCCGACACCCAGCGGTGATGCACCTGGAACTGGTCGGAAACCATGTAGTACTGGCTGGACTCGATGAAGAAGTCCCAGCCGTACCACACCAGCATTGCCGCAAACACACCGAGAACCGCCAGGCTGAGCATCTGCAGCCCGTGTGCCACCGGCGCGGGCACGATCCGCAGCAGCATGTTCATGGCCACGTGCTCCCCGGCCTTGAATGCGACCGTGATGCTCAGCATGCCGATCCAGGGCACGAACAGACGGGCGAGCGAGTAAGTCCAGCTCAGCGCCTCGCCGGTGATCGCCATGGCAAAGAAGCCGATGAAGGAGATGGCCAGCATCGCCAACAGGCAGGCGACGCAGGCGGCGATGACCGCGTAGTTCAGTATGTCACTGAAGCGGCGTAGCACATGCATGATGCGCTTCCCGGGCCTACTGCGCGTACAGCTTCAGATCGCGCGCGTTGACGGCTTTCTCCAGTCGCGCCACTTCGGCCCACAGCGTATCGACCAGGGCGGGCTTCACCTTGAAGTCCTTGGTGATCCACTCTTTCCAGGCTGGCCGCGCCAGGGCCGCCATCTTGTCACGCTCCGCCTGCGGCAGCATGTAGCACTGCTTGAACTTCTCGCACGAGGTCTGCCAACCACGCACCGCCGCCAGCACGGCCATGCCGTGCGACACCTGTACCGCCTCACGCGCGGATTCGATGATCAGGGTCTTGTAGTTTGCGGGGAGCTTCTGAAACCATTTCTCGCTCATCATCCACGAGATCGAGTTGTAGACGTGGCCGCTCAGCGTGGTGAACTGGTTCACTTCCCATAGTTTGAACGCCAGGCTGATGCCCGGTGCGTTGAACTGGCCGTCGGCGAGTCCCGTCCCGAGTGCGGTCAGGACCTCGCCCCACGGCAGTGGCATGGCGGATGCGCCCAGCGCCTTCATCGTCGCCATGTGCGCCGGATTCTCCTCGACGCGGATCTTCAGGCCTTTCAGGTCGGCGACCGTCCTGATGAGACGTTTATTGTTGGTGAAGGCGACGAAACCGCCGCCATCGTCGAGTGTGCCGAGATAGCGCAGCCCGCTGGCCTTGATCGTCCCGCGCATGAAGTTGGCGTGCCACTCACCGTCGAAGTAGGCACGCGCGACGCGGTAGTCGGAGAACAGGAAGGGCGTGGTGACGATCTGGTAGTCCGGATAGAAGGACGACATCGCGCCCGAGGAGATCAGCGTCGCCTGCACGGTTGTGCCGCTCTGTGCCGCCTTGGCCGTCTCGGCTTCGCTCCCCAGCTGTCCGTTGCCGAACACCTGCACATCGATCTCGCCGTTGCTGCGTGCCTCGACGATGGATTCGAAATGCTTCATGGCCGGGTGGAATTCGTTGCTGCTCAGGTCCTCGGGAGCCAGGTGGCTGATCACCATGGTGTACTTGGCGGCCAGGGCCAGGTTGAACGGCGACAGCAGGGCGTAAAGCAGCGATAACGCCACAACGGACGATAGCCGATGATGCGCGCGAATGGGCATGGTGGTCTTCTCCCTCGTGTCGTGCGGTTCACCGCGAGCCCGCGGTCCGGGGGCAAGTGTCGGCGCCCGGGCCGATGGCGTCAACTGGCCTGGGTCCGGAGGATGTGGTGAAGCGGGCTGCGGTGGTGCACAATCGCGCTGATCCCGTTGGAGATCGGGCAGATTGAAGCTCGGGCAGAAAGGTCAATTTTCAGGCGTCGGCAACCGTAGTCCAGGGATGAGGACGGGCTGCGCGACCCGACCAGCTACATGACAATCGCAAACTTCTTCAACCTCTACAACCACAACTTCGCGCGCGTCGCAGTGGCGATCCCCGAAGTGCGTGTAGCCGATCCCGCGTTCAACGCCGGGCAGTCGATCACGCTCATCCGCGAGGCAGCCGAAGCCGGCGCGGCGCTGGTGGCACTGCCCGAGCTGGGCATCACGGCGTACTCCTGCGAGGACCTGTTCCATCAGCAGGCGCTGCTGGATGCCGCGCGCACCGCGCTCGCGCAGGTGCTGCAGAATACCGCTGCGCTGCCCATCGTCGCGGTGGTGGGCGTGCCGCTGCAGATCGACGGGCTGCTGTACAACTGCGCCGTGGTCATGAGCGGCGGGCGCATCTTCGGCGTGGTGCCCAAGACCTTCCTGCCGAACTACCGCGAATTCTACGAACTGCGCCAGTTCACGCCGGGAGACTACTGCCGTCACGCGGAGATCGACCTGTGCGGGCAGCGCGTGCCATTCGGTGCGCAGCTGCTGTTCCGAGCAGACGAGCAGCCCCTGCTCACGTTCTCGGTGGAGATCTGCGAAGACCTGTGGACACCGATCCCGCCGTCATCCTACGCTGCGCTCGCCGGCGCGCTGGTGGTGGTGAACCTGTCCGCCTCCAACATCACGGTCGGCAAGGACGACTGGCGCCGCCAGCTGGTGGCGAACCAGTCCGGCCGTTGCATCGCCGGCTATCTGTATTGCGCTGCGGGCTACGGCGAGTCCACCACCGACCTGGCGTGGGACGGCCACGGCATGATTTACGAGAATGGCTCGTGGGTGGCCGAGACGCAGCGCTTCCAGTACCGCTCGCACCTGGTCGTCGGCGACATCGATCTCGACCGCCTGGCGCAGGATCGCATGCGCACCAACATGTTCAGCCAGTCGCTTCACCGCCAGAGCGAAGCGATCTCGCGTTTCCGCACCATCGGCTTGCCGCTGGCGCTGCCGCGCGCGCGTGCGCTGGCGCTGGCGCGCGGGCATGAGCGCTTTCCCTACGTGCCGTCGGATCCGGCCACGCGCGACCGGCGCTGCCAGGAGGTGTACGACATCCAGGTGCAGGGGCTGGTGAAGCGCCTGCGTTCCATGAATGCGCACAAGGTGGTGATCGGCGTGTCCGGCGGCCTCGATTCCACGCAGGCGCTGATCGTATGCGCGCGCGCGATGGACGTGATGGGGCTGCCGCGCGCGAGCATCCTCGCCTACACCATGCCCGGCTTCGCCACCAGCGCGCGCACGCTGGATCAGTCGCGCCGCCTGATGCAGGCAGTGGGCTGCACCGCAGCGGAGATCGACATCCGTCCCAGCTGCATGCAGATGTTCAAGGACATCGGCCATCCGTTCGCCGAAGGCAAGCCGGTGTACGACGTCACCTTCGAGAACGTGCAGGCAGGCGAGCGCACCAGCCATCTGTTCCGCCTCGCCAACCGGCACGATGCACCGGTGGTGGGCACCAGCGATCTGTCCGAGCTGGCGCTGGGCTGGTCCACCTACGGCGTGGGCGATCACATGGCGCACTATCACGTCAACGCCAGCGTGCCCAAGACGCTGATCCAGTATCTGATCCGCTACGTCGCGCGCACCGGGCAGCTCGGCGCGCAGGCGAGCCCGGTGCTGCTGGACGTGCTCGACACCATCATCAGCCCGGAGCTGGTGCCTGCGTCGGACGCCGCCGCGGTACAGAGCACGGAAGCCTTTATCGGCCCCTACGAGCTGCAGGACTTTCATCTGTATTACACCGTGCGCTTCGGTTATCTGCCGACCAAGGTCGCGTTCATGGCCTGGAGCGCGTGGCGCGATCGCACGCAAGGCAACTGGCCGGACATCCCCGAGGCGATGCGCAACGAGTACGACATCGCCGCCATCAAGAAATGGCTGACGGTGTTCCTGCGCCGCTTCTTCGCCCTCTCGCAGTACAAGCGCAGCGCGCTGCCGAACGGACCCAAGGTCGGGTCCGGCGGCTCGCTCTCCCCACGCAGCGACTGGCGCGCGCCCAGCGACGGCGAGGCCGGCGCATGGCTGGCGGAGGCGGAGAAGATTCCGGAGCGCGAGGGGTAGCAGTCTGAAGGTGGGCTAGTGGACAAAGAGAGGAGAACTGCGACATGAGCAAGAAGGGACTGTTGATCGTCATGGCCAGGATCAGGCCGGAAGACGAGGAAGCATTCAACAAGTGGTACAACGAGGACCATCTGCCGAAAGCGATCGAAAGATTCCCCGGCGTGCTCAGCGGCCGCCGCTACAAGATCAGGGAAGGGGAGGACGAGTATCAGTATCTGGCCATGTACGAATTCGAGAGCTACGAGGTGCTGCATGCCACGGCGTATTCCGACATCATTCAAGGGATGGTTGGAGAGTACGATGCCGCGTTCGGCAAAGGCGGGCGCAGACGCATCCTGGCCGAGGAGATCAAGGCCCTCACGGTCGGCTGAGGCATGCGGGATCTGGCACCCGACATCGTCCGGCAGCGCCTGCTGATCGAAGGCTACTATCGTGTCGACGTCGACAGGCCGGCGGTCGAGCGCTACCTGACCGGCGTCGCGGCGCATCTCGGCCTGCGTACGTACGGCAGCGCGGTCATCCATGCGCCTGGCGGCGCGGGCAAGGAAGACAACCAGGGCTTCGACGCCTTCATTCCTTTGATCGACTCCGGCATCTCGCTGTATGTCTGGAGCCGCAAGCGCTTCTTCGCGACAGTGCTGTTCACCTGCAAGCGCTTCGATGTCACTGAAGCGGTGACCTACACGCGCGAATTTTTCCAGGCGTCACAGGTCGAACACCAGTCGTTTTAGCGTGAATCGACGGCAACGTCGGGCAGTCAGGACGACCTCACTGCTTCCAATCGATCGGGGACGGCCCCATGTCATCGAGAGGAATGCATCATGTCCTGGGTCATTCTGGTTCTGGCGGGCTTGTTCGAGGTCGGCTGGGCCATCGGATTGAAATATACCGCCGGCTTCACCCGCTTGTGGCCGACCGTCTGGACGGTGCTGGCGATGATCGTCAGCCTCGGGCTGCTGGGAATCGCCATGAAGTCGCTGCCAGTCGGCACCGCCTATGGCATCTGGGTGGGAGTCGGCGCGGTCGGCACCGTCATCCTGGGAATCGTGCTGCTGGGAGAGCCCGCCAATGCCGCGCGGCTGATCAGCGTGGCGCTGATCATTGCCGGCATCATCGGTCTGAAGCTCGCTGGGTAAGGTCTGGCTGCATTCGGCACTGTGGGGTACGCGCGCCTCAGTGCCCAGGGAGGCCCTGAACAGGTCTCGCGCTGCGCGTTGCCTCAGCGGCGGCTTCCCTGGCAGCAGGCCGGGGAGATGGTTAATATCCGATCGGTATCGTAACGGATCACGTACTTTCATCGATCATGACCTATCCCGGCCCCATCGTCGGCACGCAATGGCTGCACGACAACCTCGACAATCCATCCATCCGCATCGCCGATGCGACGGTTCATCTGCCCGATACCGGCCGCAATGCGCGCGCGGAGTATCTGGCCGAGCATATTCCCGGCGCGGTGTTCTTCGACCTCGAGCGCATCGCCGACCCGGATAATCCGCTGCCGCGCAAGTTCCCGCCGCGTGAGCGCTTCGCACAGGAAGTCGGCGCACTGGGCATCGACAACCGCACCCACGTCGTCGCCTACGACACGCTCGGCCTGTACAGCGCGGCGCGGGTATGGTGGCTGTTCCGCCAGTACGGCTACGACAATGTCTCGATCCTGGATGGCGGTCTCAAGGCGTGGAAGGCCGATGGGTTCCCCGTGGCCGCCGGCGAAGTGAGCGTACCCTCGACGAAGTTCATTCCCGGAGATGCGCGCGATCTGCTGGCGCTGTGGCCCCAGGTCCTGCGCGCCTCCACGGAAGCAGGCGAGCAGATCCTGGATGCGCGCACGGCAGGCCGCTTCGCGGGCACCGAGCAGGACCGCTATCCCGGCACGCGCCCCGGACACATTCCCAACAGCCGCAATCTGTATTGGGCGAATCTGCTGGATCCGCAGACACGCAAGCTGCTGCCGGCGGAGATCATCCGGGCGCGCGTCGAGCAGGCCGGCATTGCGCTGGACCGGCCGGTGACGCTGACTTGCGGTTCGGGCCTCACCGCCTGCATCCTGGCGCTCGGCCTGCACCTTGCCGGCAACGACCGCTGGCGCGTCTACGACGGGTCGTGGGACGAGTGGGGCCGGCGCGCCGATCTTCCGGTGCAATCGGACACGTAATGCGCTACGGCTTGCGCGCCTTCACCAAAGCGCGGGCCTGAGATGGTGGCCGGCACGCTTGCGCTTCTCCTGTGCCTTGGTGCCGGCATCATCGGCGGCGTGTTCTTCGCCTTCTCCACCTTCGTGATGAAGGCCCTCGCCCAGCTTCCGCCGAACCAGGGCGTCGCCGCCATGCAGCGTATCAACGTGGTGGTGCTGAATCCTATCTTCCTCGGCGTGTTCATGGGCAGCGCCGTACTTTCGCTCGCCTGCATTGCGCTGTCCATCCTGCAATGGCGCATGCCCGGCTCTGCCTGGCTGCTTGCTGCCGGCATTCTTTACCTGGTCGGCACCTTCCTGGTCACAATGGCGTTCAATGTTCCGCGCAACGAACGTCTGGCGCGTTTCGATACGCAGGCAGCCGATAGCGTGCCGTATTGGGACGTCTATCTGCGCGAGTGGACGGCCTGGAATCACGTGCGAACGATCGCCGCGCTGGCTGCTGCAGGGTGCGCAGCCGGCGCCCTCGCCAGTTGAGGCTGTTGCAAGACGACTGTGTGGGGCTGATGCCCTTGCCTCGATGTCATGTGGGCGCCACGAACGATAGGTCGTGATGGTGCCGGTGCCTTCGATTCATCGAGGAATTCGTTCGCTGTCACCGAATAATCCCGATTCTGCTGCCGGGTGATAGCGCCTATGCTGCATGAACGTACTCGCTTCGCGCAACGTGCCAGCTCGTAAGCGCTACGACCCCCATCAGCGAACAGGAGAGCAGCATGTCGGACCATCCCATTCTCACCACCAATTTCGGACAGCCGGTAGCGGACAATCAGAACAGCGTGACCGCGGGTGCACGTGGCCCGATCCTGCTGCAGGACATCCATCTGGCCGAGAAGCTCGCCCATTTCAACCGTGAGCGCGTGCCCGAACGCGTCGTGCATGCCAAGGGATCCGGTGCGTATGGGACGTTTCGCGTGACCGCGGACATTACGCGCTACACCTGTGCCAGGCTGTTCGAGCGCGTCGGCAAGGAAACGCCGGTGTTCCTGCGCTTCTCCACCGTCGGTGGCGAGCTCGGCTCGGCCGATACCGCGCGCGATCCGCGCGGTTTTGCGGTCAAGTTCTATACCGAAGAAGGCAACTGGGACATGGTGGGCAACAACACGCCCATATTCTTCATCAAGGATCCGCTCAAGTTCCCGGACTTCATCCACACGCAGAAGCGTAATCCCCAGACGCATCTGAAGGATCCCGACGCCGTCTGGGACTTCTGGTCGCTATCGCCGGAAGCGCTGCATCAGATCCTGATCCTGTTCTCCGACCGCGGCACGCCGGACGGCTTCCGCTTCATGCACGGCTTCAGCAGCCACACCTTCAGCCTGGTGAACGCGAACGGCGAATCGGTGTGGGTGAAGTGGCACTTCAAATCGAAACAGGGGATACGCAATCTCACTCCGGCGCAGGCCACTGCGCTGGCAGGCAGCGATCCCGACTACGCGCAGCGTGACCTGTTCCAGGCCATCGAGCGCGAGGAGTTTCCGCGCTGGCGCGTATGCGTGCAGGTGATGACGCCGGCGCAGGCCGAGCGCTTCCGTTGGAATCCTTTCGATCTGACCAAGACCTGGCCGCACGCGGAGCATCCGCTGATCGAGGTCGGCGAGCTGGAGCTGAACCGCAACCCGCAGAACTATTTCGCGGACGTGGAGCAGTCGGCGTTCTCCCCTGCCAACATCGTTCCGGGGATGGGGTTCTCGCCGGACAAGATGCTGCAAGGCCGCCTCTTTGCCTACAACGATGCGCATCGCTATCGTGTCGGAACCAACTATGCGCAGATCCCGGTGAACGCGCCCAGGTGTCCGGTCCGCAACAATCAGCGTGACGGCGCCATGCGCTTCGACGGCAACGCCGGCAGCGCGCCGAACTACGATCCGAACAGCGTCGCCGGCACCCCCGCCGAGGCGCCCCAATATCGCGAACCACCTCTGGATCTCGGGCAGGCAGTGGCCGATCGCTATTCGCATCGCAACGAAGAGGATCACTACAGCCAGCCGGCAGCGCTGTTCGCCCTGATGAATGCCGCGCAGCAGACACTGCTGATCGACAACATCGCCGGATCCATGCGCGGTGTCACGCGGCCGGAGGTCGTCGAGCGGCAGCTGGGACACTTCCGGAAGATCGACGAACGCCTTGCGCAGGGCATCGCGCGGAAACTGAACGAGGACTGACGCGCGAGGAAGAGCCGCCGGAGTCGATCCGGCATATCGGCGAAAGCGGCGGGTCTTTCGATCCGCCGCTGTTCGGAGGCTGCCGCCAGCGCGAATACTTCCCATTTGAGGGTGAGTGCGATGCATGGGGCGGGTGGTGCAGGCATCCGTCCGCGTGTATTTCCCACGGTGCGCGTGGCGTAAATTGCCCTATGACCTCGTGGGCCATCTCTGTACAATCGAGCCGGACGGATGCGTTGTCGCTTCGTCGTGCTGCATCGCGATAAGACGCTCCGTCGAAGAACGAATCGTCATAATGGGAGGAACAGCGATGAACAGATGGTGTCATTCCATCGCAGCGCTCATTGCCGGCGTAGGGCTGTCGGCAAGTGTCAGTGCAAGCGATGTCACGTGGGAGCGCCTGGTCAACAGCGAGCGCGAACCGCAGAACTGGCTCAACCACCACGGCAATCTCGAGGCGCACCGGTTCTCGGGACTGGACCAGATCAACAAATCCAACGTCGGCAAGCTGAAGGTTGCGTTCACCTGGGCGATGGGCGGTACGCAGGGTGGCGGCAAGGAAATCATCGTGTTCCCGTTCGCCGGCCTGGAAGGCACGCCGGTGGCCGAGGACGGCTTTCTCTATCTGACCACGGGCTGGGGTGTGGTCACCAAGCTCGACACCCGCGGCGGTGTGCCCCGCATGGTATGGCAGTACGATCCGACGCCCGATCGCGACTACGCCACTACGGTTGCATGCTGCGGCATCAACAACCGTGGCGCAGCGCTGGCCGGCAACATGGTGATCTCGATCGTGATCGACGGCCGCGTGCTGGCGCTGAACAAGACCGACGGCAGCCTGATCTGGGAAGCGCAGGTGGCCGATCCTGGTCTGGGCGAGACCTTCACCGGCGCGGTGCTGATCGTGAAAGACATGGTGGTTACCGGCATGGCGGGCGCGGAGTTCGGTGTGCGCGGCTGGATCGAGGCCATGGACCTCAAGACCGGCAAGCGTCGCTGGCGTACCCACACCATTCCCGGACCGGGCGAGCCTGGACACGAGACCTGGAAGGATAACTACGGTGCCTGGAAGACCGGGGGCGGCAGCACCTGGGTGACCGGCTCGTACGATCCCGAGCTGAACCTCATCATCTGGGGTACTGCCAATCCGGGACCGGACTGGGACTCCGCCTATCGTCCTGGCGACAATCTGTGGACCGACAGCACGATCGCGCTCAACGCCGACACCGGCAAGATCGCGTGGGGCTTCCAGCACACGCCGAACGATCCGTATGACTACGATTCGGTGGGCGAGAACACGTTCGTCGATACCAACATCAACGGCAAGTTCGTACGTGCCACCCTGCATGCCAACCGCAACGGCTTCGCCTATGCGCTGGACCGCAAGACCGGTGAATGCTTGTGGGGCACGCAGTTCGTGGCCGAACTGAACTGGACGCCGGGGCTGGACGCAAAATGCAAGCCGCTTGCCTACGATCCCAAGTCCGACGTGCAGTCCTATGCGAAGGGCACGGCGGCAGGTCGAGGGAATGCCACCAAGGGGCGGGGCGAGATCGAAGGCGTGCTCAGACCCGGCCACATGGGCGGCAAGAACTGGCCGCCCACCACCTACAGCCCGGCCACCAATTATTACTACATCCCGACCATCGAGGGCTGCAACAAGGCGTACACGGAAGTCACCATTCCGGGTGAGCACAAGCCGCGGCAGCTGTTCCTGGGCGGTGCGCCGTTCTCCACTTTCGACGATCCGGAATGCGGCCGCATCAGCGGCAGCATCACCGCCATCGACGTGCGCACCGGCAAGGTGGCAAGGAAGCACTGGACGCAACACCCGCAGCTCGGCGGCTTGCTCTCGACCGCGGGCGGTCTGGTCTTCGCCGGATACGCCGAAGGGCAGGTGGTCGCGCTGGATGCCGAAACGCTGCAGGAATTGTGGCGCTTCGAGACCGGCTCGGCGATCAATGCACCGCCCATGACCTTCATGTCGAACGGCAAGCAGTACATCGCCATCGAAGTGGGTCTGGGTGGCGCCTGGCCGCAGTGGTTCGTCAGTGCCACGCCGGAACTGAAGACGCAGGTGCCCAGCAACATGCTGTACGTGTTCGAGCTTGGGCAGTAACGAGGGTATCTGGACCGGACCAACGTCCGGTCCACTTCCGTCCGCGGAGGCTGTTCGCAGCCTCCGCGTGCGGGACTGCAGAAATCGCGGGTCCGCGCCGGGGCCTCGTATGAGGTGTGGCGCTCTCGATCGTGATCGTTGAACAGCTACCAGATGCGCAAGATGAATAAAGCAAAGATTCGAGCCGGTGTCGCCACGGTATTCGCGCTCGCCACCCTGTCATTCGGAGGTTTCATACCGGCGTTTGCGCCCGTGGTCCAGGCGCAGGAGGACAACGAGCGTCCGGTGATCGTAGTCCCCAGAGCTGGCGGGCGCGAGCTCTTCCAGGCCTGTGTGCTCTGCCACAAGTACGATGGTCGCGGCGGTCCGAGCGAGGGCGGCTATGGTGCCGACCTGCGGGTGACCAAGCTGACCTATGAGGAACTGATCCAGGTCATCACCGACGGCCGGGTGTCGAAGGGCATGCCGGCGTTCAAGGGCATCCTGGATGATTCCAAGATCGCCACTCTGGCGAATTTCATCAAGAACGACCTGAAATTGAAGGAATAGCGGTGCTTTCGCCTGGTCCGTATCCCGGCGGACCGGCAAACGCCTGTGCCAGCTCAGTTGCCGAAGTCAGCGCTCGTTTTGTCAGGCTGCTTTCCGGGTGTCACTGATCAGCATCCGCGCCAGCGCACGAGATAGTCACGCCGCCGTTGATGCACCCTCGCTCAACCACTGATAGGCCTGCGGGTAGTCCTTGTGCGCGCCCCAGCCCAGCTGCATGTAGGTCATCTTCAACAGGCGCTCGCCATTCTTGTCACCTTGTGCCGCCAGCTGGCGCGACAGGCGCAGCGCTTCGGAGAAATCGCCGGTTTCGCGCGCACTTTCGTACGCGCTTCTGCCCTGCATGTAGATCGCCATGCGATCGCCTGCAGCTGCCATGCATTCGACCCATTCCTTGCCCTCGGGGCAGTTGGTCTCCGCAGCAGCGGTGGCGCTCGGAACGCCTGCGCTCCAGGGCATCGACGTCAGCGCCAGGAGAATGGCTGCGGCCAGGTACGGATGCTTCTTCATGTTGCACGCCCCCCTTTACTTCATCCCGCTCCGCGCGGCTGTGCTGGATGTGCATCCAGTCTGCGTGCGGTCGGCGCAGCTTAGTGCGCTGCAGCGACGTCGGTTGCCAGGTACTGCCCGATCTTGGCCGTGTCGAAGTAATAGATGATGGATTCGAACTTGCCGCTGGATGCCATCTCCAGAATGGCAACCACGTCCGCCTTGACCGACATGCCGGATGCCTTGTGCACGCCGTTCCACTCGAATTCCACGGCGGCAGACCGGCCGCTGATGATCATTTTCTTGGTCACCCACTGAGCCTGGATGCTCTTGAACTCACGGGCGTAATAGTCGGCGAACTCCTGCTTGCCCTGCTGTGCCGACAAGGGGTCCTTGCGGCGGACGTTATCGGTGAAGTATTTGAGCCAGTCCGTGGGATCGCCGGCCTGCATCGCGCTGTTGTATTCGTTGATGGCGGTGGTCACGATGCGCTCGACCTGCATCTCGACCGCACCGGCCGCAAAAGCGGGTCGTGCCGAGATCAGGCACAGGCATGCCAGAAAGGCATAGAGGCATCTGGCCGGCGTGGCATGTCTGCTCATGAGTGTGTCCTCAGTCTGTTCTGTGCAATGGTCTTGTGCGACGGACCGTCGCCTCGCTCCCGTGCACACGGTAACACGCTCGAGCAGAGGGCTCAAGGCGAGCCCGCGCAGCCGCCTTTCGACGACCTGCTATCCGACGCTTGCCAAGAGGTCGAAAGCTTGCTTGTGCTGCAGTGCATACATCCATCCGCCGCGATGGTAAGGCGGATGGCGATGTGTTCAGCGCTTTCCTACTGACGCCTTAGACGATCGAGCAGTCGATCGGCGAGCCGACGCAGACGGCCGGGCGAGTGCGAGACAGAGCCGGCAGCGTTGGCCGGAGCATGGGATGGTCGGCAGCGTGCGGCGTAGTTCATGAAACCGTAGCCGCCGAAAACGCTTCCTTGTGATTCGAACTTCATCTTCTGTTCCTGCTGTGAATCGAGGCGGAGGCAGGTAGAGCATCCCTTGTGCCAAGGCGCTTTACCGGCACCGGCGGACCACGTATAAGGCGCAGTAACCGGTCTGGAACGCAGGGAGGGCAGGGTGGTGAAACGGCTGATTCTGATTGCGGCAGCGTTGCCGGCGTGGTTCGCCATGCCGCCGGCGATCGGCTCCGAAGTGGACGAATGGGCGGCAGAAATCGAGTCCAGGGTGATCGCCTGGCGGCGCGACATTCATCAGCACCCGGAGCTCGGCAACCGTGAAGTGCGCACTGCGAGGCTGGTCGCCGATCACCTGCGGGCACTGGGACTCGAGGTGCAGACCGAAGTCGCGCACACCGGCGTGGTCGGCGTGCTGCGGGGCGGCAAGCCCGGACCGGTGGTGGCGCTGCGCGCGGACATGGACGCGCTGCCGGTGGCCGAAGAGGTGGACCTGCCTTTCGCCTCCAGAGTGCGCACGCAATGGGCGGGCAAGGAGACCGGCGTGATGCACGCCTGCGGTCACGACACCCATGTCGCGATCCTCATGGGCGTGGCCGAAGTACTGACGCGCATGCGCAGCGAACTGCCGGGTGCCGTCAAGTTCATCTTCCAGCCGGCCGAGGAGGGCCCGCCGGAGGGCGAGGAAGGTGGCGCGGCCCTGATGATCAAGGAAGGCGTGATGGACGCCGAGCCACGGCCGGAGGTGATATTCGGCCTGCACATCGGTTCCATTCACGAAACCGGCACCATCGCCTATCGTCCCGGTGCCACTCTGGCGGCGGCGGACGTGCTGCGCATCACGGTCCGGGGACGGCAGACGCACGGCTCGGCCCCGTGGGGCGGCGTGGATCCGATCGTGGTGGCCTCGCAGATCGTGCTTGGCCTGCAGACCATCGTCAGTCGCCAGGTCAACATCGCCCGGGAGCCGGCAGTGGTCACGATCGGCGGCATCGACGGCGGCAACCGCTTCAACATCATCCCGGACAAGGTCGAGATGGTCGGCACCATCCGCACCTTCGACGAAGCGCTGCGCGACGACATCCACCGGCGCATCGCGCTCACCGCCGAGAACATTGCCGAAGCCTCGGGTGCGACCGCCGAGGTCGTCATCGAGAAGCCGTACGCGGTGACGGTGAACGATCCGGGGCTGACCGAACGCATGCTGCCTACCCTGAAGCGCGTGGCCGGCGCGGAGAACGTGATTCTGCGCGATCGCCTGATGGGCGCGGAGGATTTCTCCTTCTTCGCCCAGCGCGTGCCTGGCCTGTTCTTCTTCCTTGGTGGTTCACCGCGCGGCAGCGACCTGACCAAGGTCGCCTATAACCACTCGCCCAAGTTCTACGTGGATGAATCGGCGCTGCTGCTCGGCGTACGCGCGCTCACGCACCTGACGTTGGACTACATGCAGGGCCAGGGCCGGTAGCAGCGGAGGCTGCTGCCCGATCGTCGGAGACAAAAAGTAATCCGATGCCATCTCGAGCGTAGCGAGCCCCCAATGTCATTCCTGCGGTGTCATCCCGAGCGCAGCGAGGGATCTCATGTTGTCCTTGCCGATGGCCTCAGGCGTGACCGAGCAGCCGTTGCGTCATCCCTAAAAGATTCGGGCCGCGCGGGGGCGCGGCCAGCCAGCCGAGAGTGATGCCGGCCAGATCCGCGATCATGTCGGCAATCGAGAATTCGCGCACACCGCCCCACGCCTGCAGGAATTCCAGGGCGATTCCCAGCAGCAGCAGGCCGCTGCCGCTCACCGCACGCTCCTCGCCGGACAGGCGCAGCTGCGCGAACCACAGCATGAGCAGCGCATACGCTGCCACGTGTCCGACCTTGTCGAGGTTGGGCACGTCCCCCATGGGCGGCGGATTGGAAGTGAGCGAAAGCCAGATCAGCAGGCCCACGCCGAACCAGCCGACGATGCGCCAGGCCCAGCGCAGCGCGCCGTAGCGCGTCATGCGGCACTCACGTCAGCGGCAGCATCACCGTGTTCTGGTACGCCGGCCGCTGACGCAGCAGATGGAACCAGCGCTGCAGATGCGGCAGCTCCGGCCGTTCGATCGGCAGGGCGAACCAGCGCCATATGCCGCAGCCGATGGGGATGTCGCCCATGGTCAATGATTCGCCTGCCACGTAGGCATGATTCTTCAGATGGTCGTCGAGATAGCCGAGAATCTCGGCGGTGCGCGCGCGCGATTCCTCCATGGTCTGCTGATCGCGCTGGTCCATGGGCGTGCGGATCAGATTCCAGAACAACGGGCGCAGTGAAGGCCACAGGGTGGTGTTCTGCCAGTCCATCCACTTGTCGGCCTCCGCGCGCGCGTTCAGGTTCTCGGGCCATATCCTGCCGGCGCTGTGCTTGGCCGCGAGATAGCGCACGATGGCGTTCGACTCCCACATCACGAAGCCGCTGTCTTCGATGGTGGGGACCAGTCCGTTGGGATTGAGCGCGCGATACTGCGGCGTGTTCACCATGCCGAACTCTCCGCCGGCGTCGAGGCGCTCGTGTGCCAGTCCGATCTCCGCGCACAGCCACAGCACTTTCTGCACGTTGACCGAGTTGTTGCGCCCCCAGATCCTCAACATGCTTGTTCTCCCTTGCTTGTGTCAGGCTTGCATGGGTTCCGCCGGTGCGGTCAGCTGCCCGTCCGAATCTGCGCAATGGTGGCGTCGATCAGACGCCGGGCGATGCTGATCGGGTTGGGCAATAGCGGCAGGTCGTCGAGGCCGAACCAGCCGGCGGCTTCGATTTCTCCCGGTTCGGGTGTGATCTCCCCGCCGGCATAGTCGCAATTGAACGCAATCATGAGCGAGTGCGGAAACGGCCACGGCTGACTGGAGAAGTAGCGCAGGTTGCAGACCTCGATGCCCACTTCTTCCTTTACCTCGCGCTGCAGGCATTGCTCCAGGCTCTCGCCGGGCTCGACGAAGCCTGCGAGCGCACTGTGCATGCCCGGCGGGAAATGCGGCGAGCGCGCCAGCAGCAGATCGTTGTCGCGGCGTACCAGCGCCATCACCGCAGGCGCCAGCCGCGGGTAGTGAACCTGGCCGCAGGCGGGGCACTGACGCGCGCGTTCGCCGGTCTTGATCACGGTGGGCGTGCCGCAGCGTCCGCAGAACTGATGCGAGCGATCCCAATCGATGATCTGGACGGCCCGACCGGCCAGCGCGAACAACGTGTCGTCGACCAGACCGAACAGGCCGCGCAGGCCCGACCAGGTCCAGCCTTCAGGTGCGGCGATATCGCTCTCGACCTCGCAGGCGAAGCAGTGCATATCGCCCAGGGCGCCGAGGTATTGCTCGCGCAACGGCGCCAGCCCCATCTCGCGCGGATGCGCGAGGCGAGGCATGGAGGCGTGCTCGCCTTCGCGCCGGATCAGGACCTGCACGCCCTGGAAGGTGAACCACAAGGCGTGGCCGCGCAGATCCTCGGGCGGCGTGATGAGGGGAGTGAAGTTCACGCGAAACCCACACCACCCCGGCGCTTCGCCGCTTTATGCCCCGAAGGGGTACACCCCGCCTCGTGAGAGGCGGGGAAGAAACTCTGCGATCATCGCGGCCCTCCCGGCAACATGGGCAACCGCCATTCACCGGCTTCCAGGGCATTCCTCAGGATCAGGCCCAGTTCGGTATCGCCGCTGAACAGCAAGCGGCGATTGAAGAACAACGTATCGGCATCCTCACGGCCCAGCGCGAGCGCGAGGAAGGCATCGGCGTCGGCAGCGATCTCGAGATCGGCACCCTGCCTGCCGGTTACGGGCATGAAGCGATCGTTCGAGTAGCACAGCGTCAGCACCAGTCCCGCGTCGCGCACGCGCAGGCGGATGCACTTCCCGTCCAGAGCCGCGAGCGCGCTTGGCGACAGCACACGGCCGGACGCGAGATTGAGCGCGAGCGCAAACATCGCCGACGGCGGCCACTGCGGCAGGCGCGCGACCAGTGCCGCGATCGGAACCGGCAGCTTAGGCAGCACAGCAGATCTCATGGCTGCATGCCGACATCCTGTCCCAGGATGATTGGTTCGATCTGAAATGCAATGTTGGCCGCGGATCTCATGGATGCATGCCGACACCCTGTCCCAGGATGGTTGACTTGATCTGAAATGCAATGTTGGCTACGGATCTCATGCATGCATGCCGGCACGGCCGTGCCAGTAGCCGGCCACCATCGGCCCCGGCAGCAGCGGCGCCAATGCCGCATCGGCCTGGGCCGCCGAGCAGCGGCCGTCGATCCTGGCGCGGAACCACTCGATCACTTCCTCCATGTGCGCGGACTGTGGGCTCAGCCTGAGCACGTCCACGCCCAGCGCAGCAGCCGCCTCGATCTGACCCGCCAGGCTGCACACCGCCGCCGATTGCGTCTGGATGCCGTTCAGCACCAGGAACGACATGCCTTCCTGCGTGCGCAACGGCAGACCGTCAGGATCGTCGCGACAGCGCAATCCGCAATCGTCCTTGCGCAGACCGTGATGGCGCGCCGTGAAGCAGCGCGCCGAAAATGCAAGCGGCATTCTCCCCAGTGCGAACGCCTCGGTCTCCACGCCCAGCGGACGTTCGTTCTGCATGTCGGCCAGCGCGCTGCGCGCGAGCTCGAGCGGCGGCACCCAGCGCTTCATGCCCAGCGCCGCCAGCACCCGCAGCGCCTGCGGGTTGTAGAGATTGATGTGCGGACCGGCAACGAAGTGTGCATGCCCGGCGAGCAACCGCACCGCGCCCATGTCGTTGGCTTCCACGCCGAAACGCCCGTTGCGCACCAGCGCGCGCAACGCGCGCAGATCCGCCTCCGATTCCAGCACCGCCTGGGTGGACAGCACCACTTCCTTCCCCGCGGCCGCCAGCCTTTCTCCGATGTCCAACCAGTCACGCAGGCGCACCTCGCGGCGGCGCGCGCACACCACCTCGCCCAGGTAGACGATATCCACCGGCCAGCGCTCGGCGCACGCGTAGAAGTCGAGCACGCGTGCGCGCGGCCAGAAGTAGAGCAAGGGTCCGAGCGCGAGCTTCATCAGCGCCACGGCCGCTCGTAGGCGCCCAGCGTGCATTGCCGGCCCTCCGACTGCCGGCTCAGCTCCGCATTCCAGCGCGGGCCGATGCGAAAACCGGACGGATCACGCGTGCAGGCGTCGATCGCTTCGCGCCACACGCGCGTCACCGTGGCCACATACGCGGGACTGCGCTGACGGCCTTCGATCTTGACCGCCTTCACGCCGATGCGCATCAGCTCGGGCAGCAAGGCCAGCGCATTGAGACTGACCGGTTCCTCCAGCGCATAGCCGTGCTCGCCGGCCACCTCGAAGCGGCCCTTGCACAGCGTCGGATAGCCGGCCTGCTCGCCCGTCGCGAAACGATCGAGCAGCACCTCACCCAGGCGCACTTCCATCGAGTCGCCCGCCTGCTGCATGCGCACCGCACGCGGCGGCGAGCACACGCCGGCGGTGTTGGGCGACTCACCGGTGACGTACGAGGACAGCGTGCAGCGCCCCTCCACCATCACGCACAAGCTGCCGAAGCCGAACACTTCGATCTCGACCGGTGTGTTGCGCACCACGTTCTCCACCTGCGCCAGCGACAGCACGCGCGGCAGCACCGCGCGCCGCACGCCGAACTGACGGAAGTAGAAGTTGATCGCCTCGTGGTTGGTGGCCGAGCCCTGTACCGACAGGTGCAGCCGCAGGCCGGGATGGGCATCGCATGCGTACTGCATGAGACCGAGGTCGGCCAGGATGGCCGCATCCACCCCGAGCGCTGCGGCGCGGTCCACAGCCCGGATCCAGTCGGTCCAGGCCCCCGGCCGCGGATAGGTGTTGATCGCCACCAGCACTGCCGCGCCGCGCGCATGTGCGTAGCGGATGCCGGTGCGTGCCGCTGCCTCGTCGAAGTTCAATCCGGCGAAATTGCGTGCGTTGGTGGCATCGCGAAAGCCCAGATAGACCGCGTCGGCACCGTTGTCCACGGCCGCCTTCAGCGCCGGCAGGCTGCCGGCCGGGCACACCAGTGCGGGTGCAGCGGTCACGAGGTTTCAACCTCCAGGGACGAGTGCCGGGCAATCCTAGGGAACGCGGGCCGTCCCTGCCTTAACTCAGGTTAAAGGCAGATCCGAAACGCGACACAGAATCGCCGGGTCAGGAAGGCTTCGCGAAGCGCGTGCCGAAATGCAGCACATCCTCGCCGCACACGTCCAGGCAGCGGCCGCAGTTGGTGCAGTCGCCGCTGGTGATCACCACCGATGCGTCGGCCGCGCGCGGCTTGAGCGCCGGCACCAGGACGTGAGGCTCGGGACACACGCGATAGCAATCGCCGCAGTCGGTACAGGCGTGACGATCGCGCGCGTTCACGCGCACCAGCGCGGCGCGGCCTACGAGACCATAGAAGGCGCCGACCGGGCACACGTGGCTGCACCAGCCGCGACGGCTCACCAGCAGATCGAACAGGAACACCGCCAGCACCACCAGCCAGGCGAGCCCCAGTCCGAACACCAGTCCGCGATGCAGGAAGGTGATCGGATTGACCAGCTCCCAGGCGATGCTGCCGATGAGCGCCGACACCACCAAGGTCATGGCCAGCACCCACTGCCGGATCGCCTTGCGCGGCTGCCATCCGGGCGGGATGCCCAGACGCGTGCGCAGCCAATGCGCGGCATCGGTGACGACGTTGATGGGACACACCCACGAGCAGTAGACGCGTCCGCCCACCAGCACATACACCACGAGCACGGTGAGCGCGCCCACCAGCGCGGCCGTCAACGGCACGTGCCCGGCAGCCAGCGATTGCAGCAGCACCAGCGGATCGGTCAAGCCGATGCGATCGAGCAGCGTGCTGGAGGCGAGATTGCCCTTGACCCACCAGATGCCGAACCAGGGGCCGATCAGAAACAGCCCCATGATCGCGAACTGCACCGTCCGCCGCGCCAGCAGCCAGCGATTGCGCACGAACACGTTCCGGTGCACCGGAACATGCGCATGCTCGGGCACGCCCTTCATCGCGCCGGAGCCGGATCGTGCCGCGCCAGCCCGATGGGCAGGACCTTGATCGACGCCTCCTCGGTGACACAGGCCTGCTCGCATTTGCCGCAGCCGGTACAGGATGCGGTGTGCACCGTCGGCTCGAAGTAGCCGCGCCCGTTCCCCCGCTGGTGCCGCTCCATGGTGATGGCCTGACCCTTCACCGGACACGCCAGGTAGCACTCGCGACAGCCGGTTTCGCGCGCGACCGCATAGCAGGTGTCGCGGCCGGTGAGCACGGCCACGCCCATCTGCGCGTCCTCGATCTCACGCAGATCGTGATCGAGCGCGCCGGTGGGACAGGCCACCACACAGGGAATGTCCTCGCACATCTCGCACGCGCCCTGGCGTGCGACGAAGTATGGCGTGCCGACGGTAATGCCCTTCCCAGGTGCAGCGAGATGCAGGATGTCGAACGGACAGGCGCGCACGCACAACCCGCAGCGCACGCAGGCGGCGCTGAAGCCGTCTTCCGGCAATGCGCCCGGCGGGCGGATCGCCCACGATGGGAGCGCTTCGGATTGCCGGCTGTAACTCGCAAGCAGCAGGCCGAACACGCCGGCCGAGCTGGCGAAGCCGGCACACTGGCGCAGGAACTTGCGCCGATCGCTGGATTTCGATTCGTCCGCCATGCCCTTCTCCTGCCCGCAGTACCGGTCTGCTGAAAAACGGGGGCTTCTATGTTTTGGAAGACCAGGTGCAGGAACCGCAAGTACATGAGGATTCCGAGCACCGCGCAACCCCGCATCAGCCCCGCGCAGTAGCTTTTCAACGATCTGCCAGCCTAGCTCCATTGCCTGGTATCAACAACCATTCTCCCGGCGTGGTCACTGCCCATGTCGCGGGTGCATGCGGTACTCTTACGGGTATCGTGTTTCTTGATCCGGATTCAGGATTCACCCGGAGCAGTTCAGGCACTCTTGCGGCCACGCGCCGGCGCCGCTGCTGTCGGACGGCGCCACCCTGCTTCCGCCGGGTCGCGGTCCGCGTACTTGCCCGCGCGCTCCCGGCGCATCGGTGGACGTTTGCATGAGACTGCTGCTGATCAATCCCCGCTTCACCGAAAGCTTCTGGAGCTTCCGCTTCGCCGTGAACGACATCGTGCCGGGCAAGCGCACGCTCAACCCGCCGCTGGGGCTGGCCACGCTCGCCGCGCTGTGTCCCAGGCATTGGCAGGTGACCATCGTCGACGAGAACGTGGAGTCGATACCGCTCGCCCCCGACGCCGACATCGTCGGGGTGTGCGGCATGGGTGTGCAGTTTCCCCGCCAGCGGGAGCTGCTGGGCTACTACCGCAGCCGCGGCTACTACGTCGTCGCGGGCGGCAGCTACGCGTCGCTGTGCCCCGAAAAATACGAGGCGCTGGCGGACAGCGTCATTGCCGGCGAGGCCGAGTACATCTGGCCGACTTTCTGCCGTGAATTCGAAGACGGAATAGCGCAGGCGCTGTATCGCGAGACCGGCACCGTGGCGCTGACCGACTCGCCCACGCCGCGCTTCGATCTGCTCAAGCTGAGCCTGTACAACACCGCCAGCATGCAGTTCTCCCGCGGCTGCCCCTACATGTGCGAGTTCTGCGACATCATCGTCATGTTCGGCCGGCGCCCGCGCATGAAGAGCGTCGAACAGATCGGACACGAGCTGGATGCGTTGCGTGCACAGGGCGCCCGCCAGGTGTTCTTCGTCGATGACAACCTGATCGGCAACCGCGCGCAGGCGAAGGTGCTGTTGCGCTTTCTCGCCGACTACCAGTCGCAGCACGACTATCGGTTCGGTTTCGGCACCGAAGCCTCGCTCAACCTGGCGCAGGACGAGGAGCTGATGGACCTCATGCGCGCGGCCAACTTCGCGTGGGTATTCATCGGCATCGAAACGCCCGACGAGGCGGCCCTCAAGCTCACGCGCAAGACCCAGAACATGGGCGGCGACATCCTCGGCGCGCTGCGTCGCATCTACGCGCATGGCATCGACGTCCTGGCCGGCTTCATCGTCGGCTTCGACACGGACACGCTCGACACCTTCGATCGCCAGCGCCGCTTCATCATGGACTCGGGCATCCAGGCTGCGATGGTGGGCCTGCTGACCGCCTTGCCGCGCACGCCGCTGTATCAACGCCTGGAGCAGGAAGGACGTCTGATCGAGCGCGCCGACGATACCGACAACACCAGGCCGGGCACCAACATCATGCCCAAGAACATGGGCTACGACGACATGGTCGCCGCGTATCAGCGCCTGTACCGCTCGCTGCTCACCGATTTCGGCATCGCGGGGCGCATCCGCAACAAGCTGCGCTGGATGAACGCGCCGGTGTATCGCGGCGAGTACGGTGTGCGTGATCGCGTGCGCATCGTCGGGCGCCTGCTGTACAAGGGCATCCTCCCCGGTGGTCCGAAACGCTGGGCCGCCTTCCTTTCCACTCTCCCGCTGCGCGCGCCGCGCAAGCTGCCGACGGTGATATCGGACTGGATCACCGGCCTGTCCATGCGCGCCTATGTGCAGCGCCGCTTCGATGCAGCGGCCGATGCGGGTGGCATCGTCGAGCGGCGCCTGCGGGCGCTGCGCCGGGCGCTGGCGCGCTATCGCGACGGCGAGCGGGTCGCGCTGGCGTGGAGTCCCGCCGGCATGCAGCTCGCCCTGTCGCTCACCGACCGGCTGGATGCGCGCTTCTTTGCCCGCGCCGCGCCGCGCCTGGAGAAGCTGCTGCGGGACACGCACGCCAGGCTCACGCTGCGCGTCGACGCCCTGCATGCGCAGCACCTCGTCCCGCTACAGAATCTGCTCTCCCGGCTCGCGCGCCACGGCGATCGCGTCTCCGTGTTCGTACCCGAATCGCTGCGCGGCCGCGTGTCCATCGACTCTTCCGTGTTCCACGTCATGCTCGGTGGGCAGGAGGGGTGAGCGGTGGGGTGGTAGTACCACCCCACACCACCCCGGCGGCTACGCCGCTTTATGCCCCGAAGGGGTACACCCCGCCTCGCGAGAGGCGGGGAAGAACACCGATGCATCGCTACCGTCTTCCCCTCCTTTTCAAGGAGGGGTGCCCGCGAAGCGGGCGGGGTGGTTAACGCCGCAGGCGCCGGGGTGGTTTTTTCTTGCATACTACCGTCGATGCACTGGGAGGAGATGGAACAGAATGCTGCCCGAGAGTTGTGACGTCGTCGTGGTCGGAGCCGGCAACGCGGCGATGTGTGCGGCGCTGGCCGCACATGAACAGGGCGCGAAGCCCATCGTCCTGGAGCGTGCACCGGAGGACGAATCCGGCGGAAACACGCGCTTCACCGCCGGCGCGATCCGCTTCGCCTACGATGGCATCGACGATCTGCGCGCGCTGATGCCCGATCTCACCGAGGAGGAGATCGCCCGCACCGACTTCGGCGCCTATACCGAGGACCAGTTCTTCGACGATCTGGCGCGGGTGACCGAGAACCGCACGAATCCCGATCTGGCCGAGTTGCTCGTCCGTCGCAGCAAGGCGACCATGATGTGGATGCGCGGCCTGGGCTATCGTTTCGTGCCGATCTATGGCCGGCAGGCGTTCAAGGTCGACGGACGCTTCAAATTCTGGGGTGGTCTGACGGTGGAAGCGTGGGGCGGCGGTCCCGGACTGGTCGAGGCGCACAAGAAAGCCGCAGCTGCGCGCGACATCCCTGTCTTCTATTCCACGCGCGCGCTGTCCCTGCTGCGCGACGACAACGGCGTGCATGGACTCACCGTGCGCCACCAGGGGCGCACGCGCAGCATCCGCTGCAAGGCTGTGGTATTGGCTGCCGGCGGCTTCGAGTCGAACCCGGAGTGGCGCACGCGCTATCTCGGCCCGGGCTGGGATCTGGCCAAGGTGCGCGGCACACGCTTCAACACCGGCGACGGCATCCGCATGGCGTTGGACATCGGCGCATCCCCCTGCGGCAATTGGTCCGGCTGCCATGCGGTAGGCTGGGATCGCAACGCGCCCGAGTTCGGCGATCTTGCAGTGGGCGATGGCTTCCAGAAGCATTCATATCCGTGGGGCATCCTGATCAATGCCAACGGCGAGCGCTTCGTCGACGAAGGCGCCGACTTCCGCAACTACACTTATGCCAAGTACGGTGCCGTGATCCTGCGCCAGCCCGGTCAGTTCGCCTGGCAGATCTTCGACAAGAAGGTGACCCACCTGCTGCGCGACGAGTACCGCATCCGGCAGGTGACCAAGGTGACGGCGGATTCGCTGGAAGCCCTGGTCGAGAAGCTCGATGACGTCGATGCCGTACGTGCGCTGGAGCACATCCGTGCCTACAACGCAGCGGTATGTACCGATATCGCGTTCAATCCCAACGTCAAGGACGGCCGTTGCACGCAGGGACTGGCGGTGCCGAAGTCGAACTGGGCGAACACCATCGACACCCCGCCGTTCGAGGCTTACGCCGTGACCTGCGGCATCACCTTTACCTTCGGCGGCCTGCGCATCGACACCGGTGCGCAGGTGATCGACACCGACGGCATGCCGATCCCCGGTCTGTACGCCGCCGGTGAGCTGATCGGCGGATTGTTCTACTTCAACTACCCGGGCGGCACCGGGCTGATGTCGGGATCGGTGTTCGGGCGCATCGCCGGCACCAGCGCGGGGCAGGCGGTGAAGAAATAGATCGAGAGTAGAACAGGGAAAGGCGGCTGGGTGACCGAAGTCTTCGACGTCGTCGTCATCGGTGGCGGGGGTTCCGGGCTCGCCGCGGCGATCGAGGCGCACACGGCAGGCGCCAGCGTCGTGCTGCTGGAGAAGAACGAGCGGCTCGGCGGTTCGACCGCGTGGTCGGTGGGATCGGTCACCTCCACGCGCACGCCGCATCAGCAGCGCCTGGGCATCGATGACGATCCGCACGACCATTGGGTCGACATGCCGCTATTCGCCGGCGACCTCGCTGCACGTGACAACGATGCGCTGCGCCGGGTGCTGTGCGACGAGATGCCCGGCACCTTTCAGTGGCTGCTCGATTCCGGCATCCGCTTCATGGGTCCGATGCCCGAG
>JAHCKU010000030.1 GCA_026125625.1 Burkholderiales bacterium
CGAGTGCCGCGCGCTGGCCTTGCTGAACCTGCGCTTCGACCCCGATACCTACAGCCACGGCATGATCGGTGTGATCGCCGCCTACGCCGGCAAGCGCCTGGACGCGGATCTGGCTGCTGCCTGGGCGGAGGACTTGCGAGCCCTGGGCGCGCGCGACGAGTATTTCTTCAGCCTCAACCGCTATCTGTTTCTGGTGCACCGCCCGGCGAATTGAGGTGCTCCAACGCAACGTCGCGCAGGCTGCCATAATCACCTCGCAGTCTGCTGCAAGACCACTGCGCGGGGCTGACGCGAGGCTCTCGAGTGCTTCCATGCGGTTCCGATGCCCGGTCTTTCAAAGGGTCGGGGCGTTCCGTCTGAGTAACCGTCTTCGAAGTCAAGCGCCGGCCGCTACGTTTTTCAACAGACTGCTCGACGGTGCCAAGGGAGGATAGAGCATGGATCAGCGCATGAGGTTTTCCGTCAGTCACGAGCAGGACGCCGCATGGGATCGCGGTCTGCGTGCCTTCTTCGAATATCGCGACCTGGGCATCCGCGACGCGACCGCGGGAAAGGTGGTGGCGCACGTGATCCGCGCCATTCCCGGCGTGCATGCCATGCCGCAGCGGCACTACCACAAGGTCGAGTTCCAGATGGTGTACGTGCTCAAGGGCTGGATCAAGTTCGACTACGAGGGCGTAGGCGAGGTGACGCTGACCGCCGGCACCTGTGTGCACCAGCCGCCCGGCATTCCCCATACGGAGCTTGGCCATTCCGATGATCTCGAGCTGATCGAGATCGTGGCACCGGCCGAGTTCGAGACCGAGAGCGCCTAGGGGAAACGCCAGAGTTTCCTCAGCGACATCGATCGGGGCGTGCACGCTGCCCGGCGCAGCGTTTGCATTGTCATTGATCGGGTCGCCGTTATCCGCGCATCTCCATAGAGAAGGTGGTGATGCAGCCGAGGGTGCATGCACGGCTGTCACGATCGACCTCACAGGAGATGCCATGTCCTTCGACCACTCCCTCGACCTCGGCAGAGCTTATCGCTCGGTCCTGGTCGTCTTCCTTTGTCTGGCCAGCCTGGCGCTGACTTGCGCCGCGCACGCCGAACCGGCGCGCGATCCCGGGCGCATGCCGGAGGCGTTCAATCGCCTCGCCTGCTACCGGATGGTGCAGCATGAAGGCCGCATGATCGCGTGGGCGCGCTGGGAGGAGCGCCTCAGCGAGGAGAAGACGCGCACCGGTGGATTCGCCCTGGGCACTCCGCCGTGGGTGATGAACGTGATCGACGAGTGGATCGCCGATGCCTATGCCTGGCGGGTGACCAACGAACAGGTGCTGCACTGGGCCCAGGAACTGGGCAACACCGACGCATTGCCTCAGGCCGAGGAGCTGAGCGTGCCGGAGATCATCGCCATCTGGATGCGCCGTATCGCGCGTGATTGCGACCGTCGTCAGGCGCGCGCCTGAATTCCGAACGTGCAGTGCAGCTAGGGGAAACTCTGCACAAGTCTCCCTAGCATGCGACGAGGGATGATGCGCAATGGCGCCAACGAACCGCAGCGTATAAGGGCTTACCGCCGTCTGCAGTGACAGACAAAGATATAGATCGTGCTCGCAATCGATGCGACGCCAGGTTGGCGTCTCCAGTGAGAGCCGGTAGCAACCGGTGCCGTCGTCTGAGAGCAACGATTATGCATGGAGCGGCGTGTCGAGCTCGACGTTATCGTGAAAGATCCACGCTCGTGCTCAGGGCTCCAGCGGTGCAACGAGCATCGCTATTCGGCGCATGTGTCACCTCGGCAAATCAGGCGTCCACCGGTGATCGTTGTGGAGTGCCTGACATGCAGGGCCGCGAGGAGGTATGCAACCATGACACGCCGCCATGCAATGCTTACCAATGGCAGTACTTCTTGCGTACGCAAGACCATGATGTGAGTGCCTTCAATTTGCGCCGTACCGCACATGCATCCTTCGGCACCATGTTTGCTACAACCAATCGTAGCCCGTCTTCGGAAAGGCGGGATACACCACCTAGACTAAAGGAGACGTCATGAAGCAAAGCACTTTGGCATTGGCCATCTTGGCAGCATTCGCATTCGGCAGCGCTGGTGTGTTGCACGCAGGAGATCGTGCGGAAGATCAGCATACGTCGGGTGCCAGCGACGCTACTTCGGTACAGGAAGGCGCGAGCAATCAAGGCGCGCAGGATGATGCCGGCCAAGCCGGCACGACGGCGGACCAGGCCGGCAGCTCGGCTGGTGGCGCTACCGGCGAAGCATCGTCGCAGCCGGAACCGACCGACGACAAATAGACGTCGTATGCATGACGGGGCCGGATCGGCCCCGGAGTCGAGCATCAGCGGCCGGAACGTCGAAACGTCCGGCCGCTGCCGTTTTGGGTGATCTGCCTGTGTGGCGGCGGGTCGAACCCGGCAGGGTGTGCGTGGTCAGATTCGACATGTTGTCCGCCATGCGTATGGTGCTTGCCTGCATGCTCTCGGCGCTCGTGCCGCCGGCGGCGGCCGATGTTCATCAGTGCCTGGACGACGCAGGCAAGGTGCTGTTGACCGATACGACTTGTCCGCCTGGCTATCGACTGAATCTTACGGTACGTGCGCATGCCGCCCCCGCGCCAGCGGTTCAGCAGAGAGGGAATGGCATCCCCTGTAACGGTCAAACCCGACGCCATCGATACCCGCGCGAGCGGCACCGAAGCCGAACTGGCGCGGCTGCAAGCCGAGAACCGGCGCCTGCAGGCCGCCTTCCACGAACAGCGGCTGGACACGCTCGAGCAGCGCCTGGATGCGCGCGGCGACTCGCCTCAGGCCTATGGGGGATTGCCCGTGCCATTATGGGTCGCGCCTGCGATACCGGTTTGTCGCGATGGCAGGCATTGCCCTCCTCCGCGGCCACAGACCGCCAAACCCATCGAGCGCCCCTACCAGGGTTGTGGGACCTTCGGCTGCACGCCCACACTCACGCATGCGCCGTGGGACGCGCAGCAGCGTCATCGCGCCGCGCCGCGCAGCCGCGACATCGCGGATCCTTCGCATACCTCCTTGCCACGCGCTGCCGCGCGTCGCAGCGCTTCTGCGCATCGCTGACAGGCAGACGCCGCCGATCCCCGTCTTTCGGGCCATGCGCTACGACTGGCGGACAGCAAACTGGATTGGTGCGTGAGGCCGAGTCGGGATAGACTCTCCTCCGGCCGCAGCTGGCGGCCGTCGACTGCATACAACAATTGAGGAGAGGATCGATGCGTCCAGCGATGAACCCCGGCAAGGTGGACTGGTCCGGCGAGAATCCCGGCATGTATCTGAAGGAGACCGCGGACGGTCCCTTCGTCACGCTGGTCAGCTTCTTTCGCGTGGTGACGTCACCGCACGGGCGTGGTCACGCCGCTTTCATCCTGCAGGATCCGCGCGGCGACGGCACGCAGAGCGCGCGCCCGAATCTGTGCATCACCGACAACGAGCCGCTTGCGCAATACGTGCGCGACGGCTTCGTCGTGAACTTCGGCGCATTCAAGGGTGCCAGCGGGCTGAAGTCCTGCCGCGTGGTGCCCGGCTGGGATTTCATGCCCGCGGGGGATGGCCGCAGCGTGCACGTGGAATGGTTCCGCAGCACGGTCGGGCAGGTGTCCCTCACCTGGCGCGAGTTGAGTGCGCCGTTCCTGGTCGAGCTGGGCAAGGACAAGTCGGCCACCGGCCGGCACGAAATGTTCTCGCTGTTCGTCGACGCCCGCGCGGTGGACATTTCCATCAACGGGCGTAGCGTGGCGGCCGGCAAGCCGTTCCCGCGCGAGTTCGCAGGCAAGCGCGACAGCAGCACCGCCTTCCTGGCGCTCTCCGAGACCTGGGTGAGCGTGTGAGGTGAGCGGCGCGATGCGTCTGCACGCCGCGCTGCTGGGGATCGCTCTGTACGGCTTGTCCGCCGGCGCCACCGCGGTGGAAGCGATCCCCGCCAAGAGCACCGACAACATGCAGGTGCGCAACGGCGTGCTGGTGATCCACAGTCCCAGCGGCGTGGGCAGCGGACAATTGCTCAGCAACGACGGTAAATGGCCTGCCGGCATGACGGTACGTCTCAGAGGATTCCGCGAGATCGAGCATTTTCGTGCCACTGCCGGAACACTGTCGCTGATCTGCGCGCTTCACCGCGCGGGCGGCGTGAGCACCGAGCGACCATGCAGGCTCGGCGACAAGCCCGCCGGCGCGGTGAAGATCACCGAGGGCGGCTTCGAGCTGTCGCTGCCGCCGGCGCTGTTCACCTCTGTCGAGGAGGCGGTGGTGATCGAGTGGGTGGACTACTGGCGCTGAGCATGCAGCCGTCCGCCTTGCGGCACAATGCGCGCACGAATGCAAAGGAGAAGGTAATGCCCGCCTGCCCGCGATCCATCTCGCCCACCGCCATCCTCGTCGTGCTGTGCCTGACGCTTGTCGGCTGTGCATCGACGAGCCTGGTGAATCAGTGGAAGAGTCCGGAGCATACGGGTCCGGCGGTACGCAAGGTGCTGGTGGTGGGCGTCACCACGCAGCCGAGCGTGCGGCGCGTGTTCGAGGACGAATTCGCAGCGCAGCTGCGGGCCGCGGGTGTGGAGGCGGTCCCCAGCTACAGCGTGATCACGCAGGACGGTCAGGCGGAGGAAGCGGTGCTGGAGAAGGCGGTGCAGGATCTGGGAGCGGACGGTGTGCTGGTCACGCGCCTGGTGAAGCAGGAGCAGAAGACCGAAGTCTCGCCCGGCATGTACCGGCCAGCCGTGGGGATGGGCTTCTACGGATGGTATTCCTCGGCATGGATGGGTTATTACGAACCGCCCAGGGTGTACCAGTACGACGTGGTTACGGCGGAAACCAGCTTGTACAGCCCGCCGCAATCGAAGCTGGTATGGTCCGGCACCACCGAGACTTTCTCGCCCAAGGATGTGAAGAAGGAGACGGCCGGCTTCGCCAGGGTCATCATCGATGCCCTGAAGAAGCAGGGGATCGTCTGATCTTCTCCCCGGCCATTCGGTCGGCCTTGCATTGCGGCGTGCCGTACGCGCATGCCGCGATGGTTTCAGTCACAACGGGAGTTGCTCACGGCATGTGCCGGAGCGCTCCGCTTTGCAGTGGATCGTGAGAATGTCGAAGTACCTGTATATCGTGCTGTGCGTCCTGGTGGTCAGCGGCTGCTTCCGCAGCGAAATTCGCGAGGCTCGCCGCGAGCGACCGGCGCTGAGAGAAGTATTCCCGCCGCCGACCCTGGAGCAGGGGGCCCCGAGCGCCGCGGCCGAACCGCCTGCAAGCGCAGGGGCGAATGCCGGCGGTTCGGCAGTGCCTGCGGCGACGCCGGGGGACAATGCCGCCGCCAGCGCCGATCTGGCAGCTCCCGCACTGGACGAAGCAGAACGCGCCGATGAGGCCTGGAATGAAACCGCGCCGGGCGACTCACTGGCGCCGCTGCCCAACCTCGAGGATGAATTCACGCAGGCGCAACCGGCGATGCAGGAGGCAGAGGATGCCGCAGCGCAGACCGCTGCCCGGGATATCGCAGCTGCAGCCGCAGAGGCTGCGCGCGAATCCGGATCGTCCCTGCTGGATGAGCCTGCAGCCGACACGTTGCCGGCGGAGGAATCCGCACCGATGCCGGCTGCATCGGAACTGGACGAGCCGTCCGCAGCATTGCCGCCTGCCTCGACGCCGATCGCACCTGCATCACCGCCCGCCGCCGAGATCCAGCCGCTGCCTGCCACCGATGCCGGCACGCCGCCGCGCATCGTCTTCTCCACGCGTCCGGCGATTCTCGTGCCGCTGTATGGCGCGCCGCGCCTGGTTCCCGTCGAGGGCACCGCGCTCACGCGCATCGAGAACACGCCGGCGATCGTCCTCAAGGGCAAGAGCGGCAACTACTACGTCCCGGTGTACGACGGCTTCATGCAATCCAAGCAGTTGAGCGGAACATGGGCCGTGACCAAGCCCATTCCGAAGGTGCTATACACCGGCAAGGAACAGGCGCTCAAGGCGGGGCAGCAGGATCTGTTCGCGGCACGGCCGCATGCAGGCACCGGGCGCGTGCCCACGCTGGCAGCCGCGGCTCCGCGCGTGATCGTCAGCAGCCAGCCCACCGCCCTGGTGCTGGTGGACGGCCAACCCGGTTATCAGGCGGTGCGCGGGACGCAGCTATCGCGGCTGGTCAACACCGATTCCGTGGTGTATCGCAACGACGCAGACGGGCACATCTACCTGCTCGTGGGTGATCGCTGGTATCGCGCCGGCTCGACCAGCGGTCCGTGGACGGCAGTGCCCACCGGCACCTTGCCGGCGGACATCGTCGCCGCGATGCAGGCTGCTCAGGTCGCGCGCTGAGCGCAGCACACTCGCCCAGGATCGCGAGGCCGCCGGTACGCGGATCCGGTCAGCGGGCCGCGTTGCATACGCCCGCGTCTTTCACAGCCGCTGCTCAACGGCCGCTGCCGAACATGTTCAAGCCGAGCTGGTCGGCGATGTACTCGATCGCCTTCATCGCCCGCACGCTGTTGCCGGCCGCATTGACGCGTGGCGAGAAGCCTACGATGGCCATCTTGCCCGGGACGACGGCGACGATGCCTCCGCCTACACCAGTCTTCGCCGGCAGGCCTGCGGTATAGGCCCACAATCCGGATTCATCGTAGAAGCCGGCCATGAGCATGATCGCCAGCACCTTCGGCACATAGCGCGTGTCCAGCACACGCATGCCGGTGACCGGATTGACACCGTTGTTGGCCAGCGTCGCACCCATGACCGCCAGCTGCTTCGCCGTCACGCCGATCGAGCACTGGCGCGTATACACATCCACCGCTTCCATCGGCTCGGAATAGATACGATCGCTGGCGAACAGGATGTAGGCATGCGCGCGGTTGCGCTGATTGGTGGCGGCTTCGGATTGGTACACGTCTTCGATGACGCTCAATGGCGCAGCCGCAAGGCGTCCGTAATACTCGAGGATGGTATCGAAGCGCTCCTGCGCGCTCGCGGCCTCGACCAGGCTTACCGCCGCGATGGCACCGGAATTGACCAGCGGGTTGACCGATACCTGCGCAATGACCTGGGTGGCCAGAATGGAGTTGAACCGCTGGCCGGTCGGCTCGACCCCGATCTTGTCGAGGATGATCTCGGCGCCGCCGTGCTGCTGCATGACCAGCGCGGCGGTGAAGGGTTTGGACACGGACTGGATGGTGAATGGATAGTCCACATCGCCGGCGGCAAACACGTCGCCGCGCGCGGTGACGATTGCCACGCCGAACAGCTCGGACGGCACCTTGGCCAGTTCCGGGATGTAGTCGGCGGTGGCGCCGTCCCGAAGATCCTTGAACTGATCGTGCGCCTCCTGCACCACCCGGCCGAGCACCTGCGCGCTCGGTATGACCTGTGCGGGTGCGCTGAGCGCTACGCCCAGCAACACCGCCAATGCCGCGATCAGGCACGCACCGGGTACGCGCTCCTTCGATATCCCTGTCTGCATGACGTGCTCCTTGATTCACCGGGCATGGTGTCGCGATGTTGCGCCCGGACGCGATGGATTGTCTAGGGAAGCACTTGTTCGGTGCTTCCCTGGCGGATTGCCTGCCGCCCGCGCATGGCGCGCAGACCTTAGAATGATCGTCCAGGTAAAAGGAGGGATCCATGCAGCATGTTCGATTCGGCCGCACTGGCCTGCAGGTGTCGCGCTTGTGTCTGGGCACCATGACGTTCGGACTGCAATGCGACGAGGCCACGTCCTTCGCCATTCTCGACCGGGCTGCCGAGTCCGGCATCACCTTCATCGATACTGCAGACGTCTATCCGCTTGGCGGCAAGCTGGAGGACGTCGGTCGCACCGAGGAGGTGGTCGGCAAATGGCTGCGCGGCAAGCGCGAGCAGTTCGTGATCGCCACCAAGTGCAGCGGCAGGATGGGGCCGGCAGCGTGGCAGCAGGGCACCTCGCGCAAGCACGTGATGAATGCGATCGATGCGTCGCTCGCGCGGCTGGGCACGGACTACGTCGATCTGTATCAGGTGCATCATCACGACCCGAACACGCCGACCGACGAGACCCTGGAGGCATTCGACGCGGTGGTGCGTAGCGGCAAGGCGCGCTACGTCGGCTGCTCGAACTACCCGGCATGGCGACTGGCCCGTGCGCTGGGACGCAGCGAGGCGCTGGGCGTGGCGCGCTTCGTATCGGTGCAGCCGCGCTACAACATGCTGTTCCGGCAGATCGAGCGCGAGCTGCTGCCGCTATGCGAGGAGGACGGCATCGCCGTCATTCCCTACAACCCGCTGGCGGCCGGTCTGTTGACCGGCAAGCACAGGATCGACAGCAAGCCGCCCGAAGGCACGCGCTTCACCCTCGGCACGGCGGCAAAGATGTACACCGAGCGTTACTGGCACGAGCGCGAGTTCTCGACGATAGAGGCGTTCACGCGCATGGCCGCCGAAGCCGGCATCGCGCCCACCACACTCGCCGTTGCCTGGGTGCTGGCCAACCCGGCCATCACCGCGCCGATCATCGGTGCGAGCAGGCCCGAGCAACTCGCGGCGAGCATCGCCGCCGTGGACGTGCAACTCGATGCTGCGCTCAAGGCGAAGCTGGACGAATTGACGCACGAGTTTCGCATGGGAGATGCCCCACGCTGAGCAGTCTGTCGCAAAACTACCGCGCGGCGCGGGCGAATGCGATCAGCTGCGGAAAGAACTCCTCGAAATCCTCGGCCAAGGCGGCGTAGTTGCCGGTGAGATCCGCGCCGGCGCCCAGCAGCCGGTTGCCGCGCTTGAGCCGTTGTCCGATGCGTTCGATTGCGTGCTCGATTGCGTCCACCTGGCGGTAGGACGACAGCCAGTCCTGCTCGATCATGTACGGGACGATGGCGCGTAGGCGTGCGGGCATCGCGTCACGTCGCGCATGCAGCAGATCGTAGACGCGACGGGCAAACTGCTCCAGCGGCTGCGCCGCATAGCGCGTCCAGTCGCGGGCCAGATAGTGGTCATAGAACATGTCGACCAGGATGCCGGCGAAGCGCCGGCGCGTCGGATGCACACGCCAGCGGCTGCGACGCACCACCGGATGGGCATCGGTGAAGGCGTCGATGCGCCGGTGCAGGACGAGCGCCCGTTCGATTCCGGACGCATGCGCACCGTGCAGCGGCCCCTTGACGAAATCGCCCATGAGGCTGCCCAGCAGCGCGTCGTCTTCATCGGGCGCGAGATAGAGATGGGCGAGGAAGTTCATGGCACACCATTGTGACACGTGCCGAAACCACTCCCGCCGCCCGGCCTCGGCAGACTCTGCACGTGATACGTGTGCGGCGTTTGCCTGGTCCTCAGTCGCCGGCTGCGCTCACGCAGTAGCGCGCCAGCGCTTCGAGCACCGTGTCGTCTTCGCCCGCGGCCGTGACGCTGGTGATCTCCAGCTGCGTCACCTGTCGCGCCTGATCCAGCATCGACGGCAGATCGCGCCGCAGGTGGCCGCCGCTGCCGAGAAACAGCGGAACGACCACGATCCGGCGTGCGCCGGCTGCCTTCACCGACAGCGCGGCGGTGATCAGATCCGGCACCATCGATTCCAGGAAGGCCAGCCGCAGTGGACCGTCGTGCCGGCGTGCGACCACTTCCTGCAGGCGATCGAATGGTTCACGCCAGCGTGGATCGCGCGCACCGTGAGCGAACAGGATGAGACCGGTCATGATTCCTTCCAGGATCGGTGGCATGCCCGGCAGTTCATTCTGCCGGGCGCGTTGTGGATACACAGTCGCGGCGCAGCATGCGGCCACCGCTGCATGATCGAAACGCCGCCAGAGTACCGGGTCAGTGCATCACGCACGCAGCCGCTGCGGCCGGCAGCTGTCCTCGGTACTGGCCACGATCTCCTCGTACACGCTGCCGATGAGCAGCAGAGTCGGTCCGTCACCGAGCTGCGACGTTGCCTGCGCGAGATCGCCCACGCGGGTCGGCAGCACGCGCATGTCGGGCAGCGATGCATTCTCCACGCATATCACCGGATGTGCGGCCGGTATGCCGGCCGCCAGCAGGCCTGCGCTGATGACCTGCCCCTGCCTGCCTGCCATGTACAGCACCACGGTATCGGCTGCGGCTGCCGGCCGCGCCCAATCGTGCCCGCTCTCGCCTTCACCCACGCGCGGCGTGAGGAAGGTCACGCTGCGGCTCAGACCACGCTCGGTGAGGGATTGCAGCACCGCGGCGCTGGCCGCGAACGCGGCGCTCACGCCGGGCACCACCTCCACCGTGATGCCCGCTGCGCGCAGGGCGGCGATCTCCTCCTGCGCACGGCCGAACAGCATGGGATCGCCGCCTTTCAGGCGCACCACCGTGGCATGGCGTGCCGTGGCATCGATGAGCTGCTTGTTGATGAAGCGCTGCGCGGTCGACAGGCGTCCGCAGCGCTTTCCGACCGGCACCAGGATCGCATGGCTCGCCAGGGCCAGCACGTATGGATGCACGAGCGCATCGTGAAACACGATGTCGGCACGCTCCAGCAGGCGTGCCGCACGCAGTGTCAGCAGATCGGGGGCGCCGGCACCGGCGCCGACCAGATGGACCGTGGGGGAGTTCCGAGCAGGTCGAGGGATGTTCATCTCCGGGTTCCTCAACGCACGGTGCCGGCGGCGACCGTGCGGTTGGTCGCTTCGTCGATGATGATGAACGCACCGGTGGTGCGGTTGCTGGTGTATGGGTCGACCGCCAGCGGGTGCTGGGCGCGCAGTTGCACGCGTGCGATGTCGTTCATGTGCAGTGTCTGCGGCCGCTCCACCAGGCGCAGGCTGTCGACGTCGATGCGATGGTCGAGCGCGGCAAAGCGCGCGCGCACCGTTGCGCAGCCATGCTTGATCAGGTAAGGGCGTTCGGGCACCAGCGGTTCCCCATCGAACCAGCATACCTCAGCCGCGATATCCTGGCCGTGATACGGCAAGGCGTCCTCCGCCGCCAGCAGGTCGCCGCGCGACAGATCGATCTGCGTGTCGAGCCGCAGCGTGACCGCCATGTCCGCGCCCGCCTGCTGCAGCGGCCCGTCGGGCGTGAGAATCTCGGTCACGTGCGCCCGCGTCCCGGCCGGCAGCGCCACCACCGCATCACCCAGGTGCACCCGGCCGGATGCGATCGTCCCCTGATAGCCGCGAAACTCGCCGATTTCGTAGCCGGACCCGGGCTGCGCGTTACCGCCTGCCACGCGCACCACGCGCTGCACCGGAAAGCGCAGCGGCTGCGCCTGCTCGTCGTGGCGCGCGGGCGCGCTTTCCAGATACTGGAGCAGGGTGGGTCCCCGGTACCAGCGCAATACATCGCCGCGCTCCACCACCATGTCGCCGCGCAATGCAGACAAGGGAATCTCGCGTACTTCGGCGAAGCCGAGCCCGGTGGCGAACTGATGGAATTGCGTGCGAATGCGCTCGAATGCGCCGCGCGCATCGTCGACCAGATCGATCTTGTTGACCGCCAGCACCACACGCGGAATTCCGACCCAGCGTGCGAGGTAGGCGTGGCGGCGGGTCTGCGGCTGCAGTCCGTGACGGGCGTCCACTAGCAGCACCGCCACGTCCGCGGTGCTGGCAGCGGTGACCATGTTGCGCGTGTACTGCGCATGGCCGGGGGAATCGCCGATGATGAACTTGCGTGCCGGCGTGGCGAAGTAGCGGTAGGCCACGTCGATGGTGATGCCCTGCTCGCGCTCGGCCAGCAGCCCGTCGGTGAGCAGGGAAAGGTCGATTTCGGGCAGGCCGCGACGGCGCGAAGCCGCCTCCAGTCCGGTGATCTGATCGGCCAGCAGACCCTTGCTGTCCAGCAGCAGCCGGCCGATCAGCGTGCTCTTGCCGTCGTCGACGCTGCCGCAGGTGAGGAAGCGCAGCAGGCCGTGGTCCTCGAGTTGCGCTTCGGGCAGGAGTTCGCGCGCGGACATCAGAAATAGCCCTCCTTCTTGCGCTGCTCCATCGAGGCCTCGGACGTCTGGTCGTCCAGGCGCGTGGCGCCGCGCTCGGTGAGGGTGGCGGCAGCGGTCTCGGCGATGATCTTCTCGATTGCGTCGGCGGCGGATTCCACCGGCGCCGTGCAGGTGATGTCGCCCACGGTGCGGAAGCGCACGCTCAACTCCTCCACGCTTTCATCTGCATGCGGCGGGGTGAGCTCGGTCACCGGCACCAGGGCGCTGCCGCGGCGCACGACCGCACGCCGGTGGGCAAAGTAGATCGAGGGCAGCTCGATGCCCTCGCGACGAATGTATTGCCACACATCCAGCTCGGTCCAGTTGGAGATGGGAAACACGCGGATGTTCTCACCGGGGCGCACGCGCCCGTTGTACAGCGACCACAGCTCGGGGCGCTGATTCTTCGGATCCCACTGGCCGAACTCGTCGCGGAAGGAGAACACGCGTTCCTTTGCGCGCGCCTTCTCCTCGTCGCGCCGTGCCCCGCCGATGCAGGCGTCGAAGCCGAATTCGGCGATCGCATCCAGCAGCGTGACCGACTGATGCGGGTTACGTGACTCGTCCGCTTTGCGCAGGCGCACGCGCCCGTTGCGGATGGAATCGCCCACCGAGCGCACCACCAGACGCAGGCCGCGTTCGTGCGCCATGCGGTCGCGGAACTCGATCACCTCCGGAAAGTTGTGCTCGGTATCGATGTGCAGCAAGGTGAACGGGACCCGCTCGGGATAGAAGGCGCGTTCGGCCAGGCGCAGCACCACCGCGGAATCCTTGCCCCCGGAGAACAGCAGGGCCACATTGGTGCACTCGGCTGCAACCTCGCGCAGGATGAAGATGGACTCGGCTTCGAGCGCGTCCAGGTGTGACCAGCCCTGCGGCTGCGTACGTACGGTGGATTGCGGTTCGATGGTGCTGAGCATGGCGGACTCGACGGAGGTTGAATGACCAGGATTAGCCGGCGGTGGTCGTGGTGTGGGCGCGTACCAGGCGGCCGTGGGTGTCGACGTGCAGGCCGCATTCGCGCGCGCCGGACTGCTCCCACCACCATCGGCCGGCGCGAGGGTCCTCGCCTGGGTGTACCGCGCGCGTGCAGGGCGCGCAGCCGATGCTGGGGAAACCGCGCCGGTGCAGCGCATTGACCGGCACCTGATGGCGTTCGACGTAGGCCCATACCTCGGCCTCGCTCCAGTCCACCAGCGGGTTGAGCTTCATCAGGCCGTTGCCGGCGTCGAATGCCAGCTCCTGCGTCGTGCTGCGTGCCGGGGACTGCGCGCGGCGCAGGCCGGTGATCCATAGCGACTTGCCCTGCAATGCACGGCGCAATGGGCCGAGCTTGCGGATCGCGCAGCAGCGCTTGCGCAGTTCCAAGCTGTCGTAGAAGGCGTTGCTGCCGTGGGCGGCGACGTAGGTCTCCAGCTCTTCCGTATCGGGGTGGAACACGTGCACCGCACGGCCATAGGCGGTGCGCGCACGGGCGATGAGAGCATGCGTCTCCTCGTGCAGGCGACCGGTGTCGAGGGTGAAGATCTCGATCGTCAGGTCGAGGCGGTGGATCAGGTCGAGAATGACCATGTCCTCCACTCCGAAGCTGGAGGCGAAGGCCGCCTGCGGATGCTGCTCCAGTGCCCGGCTCAGACACAGGTGCACGGCGTCGATGCGCCGGTCCAGGCTCATCGCGGCTGCCCCAGTGCGCCGAAGCGGCGTGCGAACAGCGGGCCGCGATCGACCGCGGCCTGATAGTCCTCGCTGAAGTCGCCGAAGGCACGCAGCGCCGCCTGCGCGTCCTGATCCTCGCGCAGGACGAAGGCATCGAAGCCGCAGCGTGCCAGCTCGTACAGCTGGGCGCGCAGGATGTCGCCGATGGCGCGCAATTCACCGCGATACCCGTAGCGCTCGCGTAGCAGGCGTGCGGTGGAATAGCCGCGGCCGTCGGTGAAGCTCGGAAAATGCACCGCGACCAGGACGGGAAAGGCGCTCGCGCCGGCGAGGTCGGCCGGCTCGTCGGCCGGTCCCAGCCATACGCCCGTGCGTCCGGTGCGATGGCGCAGCGCGACGGCATCGCTGCGCCATGCGGGCAGCGGCACGATGACGTCCTCGTCGTCGGTGAAGTGCGCGGCTGCGTCCTCCGGCAGGCCGATCACGCGCCAGGTGTCATCGGACACGATGCGGCGCTGCCTGTCCTGAGCATCCTTAATCAGCACAGGCATAGACGTGATCCCTGAAAGGCTCGGTTCCGATGCGTCGTACGACGTCGATGAAGCGATCGTGCTCGGAGTCACGCAGCTGCAGATAGACGTCGATCAGGCGCTCGACCACATCCGGCACCTCGCTGCGTGCCACCGACGGGCCGATCACCTTGCCCAGCGTGGCACGACTGCCTTGGCTGCCGCCGATGGAGATCTGGTACCACTCCTCGCCGTTCTTGTCGACGCCGAGAATGCCGATGTGGCCGACGTGATGATGCCCGCAGGAGTTCATGCAGCCGGAGATGTTCAGATCCAGCTCGCCGATGTCGTACAGGTAGTCGAGGTCGTCGAAGCGTGCCTGGATCGCCTGCGCCACCGGAATGGACGCGGCGTTGGCCAGCGAGCAGAAATCACCGCCGGGACAGGCGATGATGTTGGTGAGCAGGCCGATGTTTGGTGTGGCCAGGCCGAGCGCTCGCAGCTTCAACCACAGCTCGGGCAGATCGCGCCTGGCCACGTCCGCCAGCACCAGGTTCTGCTCGTGCGTCACGCGGATCTCGCCGAAGCTGTAGCGGTCGGCGAGCTCGGCTACGGCGTCCATCTGTTCCGCCGTGACGTCACCGGGTGCGACGCCGGTCTTCTTCAGCGACAGCGATACGGCAGCGTAGCCCCTGACCTTGTGCGCGTGCACGTTGCGCGATACCCAGCGCGAGAACGCAGGGTCGGTTTCGAGCCGTGATGCGAGCCCTGCGTCGGTATCGGGCAGGTTCAGGTAGTCGGAGCGGGTGAAGCGGCGTTCGATACGCTCGATCTCCTCTCGCAACAGGGTGCCGGGACCGCCTTGCAGATGCGCCCACTCCTCCTCGACCTGGCGGGTGAAGCCGGCAGGCGTCAGGTCCTTTACCAGGATCTTGATACGGGCCTTGTACTTGTTGTCGCGTCGGCCATAGCGGTTGTAGACGCGCAGGACGGCGTCGAGATAGGTCAGCAGATGCTGCCACGGCAGGAATTCCCGGATCACGTGCCCGATGATGGGGGTGCGTCCGAGGCCGCCGCCGACGATGATGCGAAAGCCGACCTCGCCGGCATCGCCGTGCACCGCGTGGATGCCGATGTCGTGCACCATTACCGCGGCCCGATCCTCCATCGAGCCGTTTATGGCGATCTTGAACTTGCGTGGCAGGAAGCCGAATTCGGGATGCAGCGTGGACCATTGGCGCATCACCTCGGCCCACACGAAAGGACAGACGATCTCGTCCGGGGCCACGCCGGCGAAGTGGTCCGTGGTGATGTTGCGCACGCAATTGCCGCTGGTCTGGATCGCGTGCATCTGCACGCTGGCGAGCTGCGCGAGGATCTCAGGCACGTCTTCCAGACGAGGCCAGTTGTACTGGAGATTCTGACGCGTGCTGAAATGGCCGTAGCCTTGGTCGTAGCGACGGGCGATGTACGCCAGCTTGCGCAGCTGCGTGGACGACAGCAGACCGTAGGGGATCGCCACGCGCAGCATCGGCGCATGCTTCTGGATGTACAGGCCGTTGCGCAGGCGCAAGGGGCGGAAGTCGTCCTCGGACAGCTGGCCCGTGAGGAAGCGCTGCGTCTGGTCGCGGAACTGTGCGACGCGTTCGTCGACGATCCGCTGATCGATGGCATCGTAGATATACATGGCTCTGCGAGAGCCCCTGGCTTCTTGAGCGAATTGGAGATGGAGGAGGTGGGCGGGTCGACCGAAGGTCAACAGCCCGGCATGGCGGGCCGACAACAGCCGGCCCGTTGCAGTGCGGTGGGGTGAAACGAGAGTGTGGCCCGGGTGTCAATTACACCGAAGAAGCCGGTTCGGGAGGCGTGCATGGCAGCTCATGCCGGTCGACAGCAGGCATGCTAGCAACGCCTCGGGAGGGCGAGAACGAACCAAGAGTCATATTCATATTCCGTCTCGCTATATGACGCAGCTCCCTCGGCGCGGCTCCGCCCGCCATGGCCGGGAATGGCAGGCGGAGT
>JAHCKU010000300.1 GCA_026125625.1 Burkholderiales bacterium
TTCCTGGATTCCAAGGGCCGCGCGTATACCGTGGAAGCCTCCCAGCTGCCGCCCGGCCGCGGCGACGGCGCACCGGCATCGTCGCTGGTGGACGTGCAGGAGGGCGCACATATCCTGTTCGTGGTCGCCGGCAAGCCCGATACCGAGGTCCTGGTCGCCTCCAGCGGTGGCTACGGATTTCTCACCCGCATCGCCGACATGATGTCCAGCCGCCGTGCCGGGCGCGAGTTTCTCAACGTGGAAGAGAGCGAGCGACCGCTGCAGCCCATGCCCTATCGGGCCGCGGCGGACAACTACGTGGTGGCGGTGTCCGAGCAGGGGCGCATGCTGCTGTTCCAGATCGCAGGGATGAAGCACATGGCGCGCGGGCGCGGCGTGATCATCATGGGCCTGGAGAAGGGCGAGAAGCTGGTGGCGGCGGCCGTATCCAATCAGCGTACCGTCACGGTGTTCGGCATCGCGCGGGGCAACAGGGAGCGCGAGGTGACCATCGCCGAAAAGGACATGGGCCACTACGCCGGCCATCGTGCACGCATGGGGCGAGTGCTGCCGGACAAGCTCAAGCCGCAGGCGTTGCGCATCGCGCTGCCGGATGCGTGAAGAGCGCACAGCGCGGTGAGCACCACACGGCGATCAGCGCTGCAGCGTCATGTGCCCCTTCTGGGCTGGGCACGCGGCTATTCGCGCGAGGACCTGAGCGGAGACGTCGTCGCCGGCGTCATCACTGCAATCCTCCTGGTGCCGCAGGCGATGGCCTTCAGCCTGCTCGCCGGCCTGCCGCCGCAGGCCGGTCTGTATGCCAGCATCCTGCCTCCGATCATCTACGCGGTGCTGGGAACCAGTCGCACCCTGGCCGTTGGCCCGGTGTCGGTGGCTTCGATCATGGTGGCCCAGGCGCTGGCCCAGGCGCCGACCACTACCGGCCATCTCACCAGCGCGCTGATCCTGGCACTGCTCGGCGGCGCGCTGCTCATCATCTTCGGCCTGCTGCGTCTGGGCCTGCTGGCCAATTTCCTCAGTCATCCGGTGCTGAGCGGCTTCACCACCGCAGTGGCGGTGGTGATCATCCTTGCGCAGCTGCCGAGCCTGCTCGGCATGCATCTTCCGATCTCATGGAGTGTGACCCAGCTGCCGCAGCTGCTCACCGGCCTGCACTGGCCAACCGTGATCCTTGCTGCATTCGCCGTGGCGCTGCTGTGGCTCTCGGCTTCGCCGCTGGCGCGCATGCTGCACGCCCTGGGTATGAGCGCACGCTCTGCCCGGGCGGCGAGCAGAACTGCACCGCTGGTCGTGGTGTTGGCGAGTACGCTGGCAGTGGTGGCACTGCGCCTGGATGGCGCGCATGGGGTGGCGGTGATCGGAGATCTGCCGACAGACCTGCCCACATTCGGGTTGAGCGTGCCGACATGGGAGGTGGTCGCGGCGTTGTTGCCCTCGGCAGCGCTGATCGCCATCGTCGGCTACGTCGAGAGCGTGTCCATCGCCAAGACCCTGGCCAGCCGGCGGCGCCAGAGCATCGATCCGAATCAGGAGCTGATTGCCCTGGGGGCGGCCAATGTCGGCGCGGCGGTGTCCGGCGGCATGCCGGTGGCCGGCGGCTTCAGCCGCACCATGGTCAACCACGATGCCGGTGCGCGCACACAGGCCGCCGCCATCATCACCGCGCTGCTGGTCGCTGCAGTGGTGTGGCTGTTCGCGCCATTGCTCGCACACGTCCCCAAGGTGGCGCTGGCAGCCATCATCATCGTCGCCGTGTCGCGCCTCATCGATGTGCGTACTGCGCTGGCGGCATGGCGCTACGATCGCGTCGACGGCGCGGTGCTGGCAGCCACCGCGCTCGGGGTATTGCTGCTGGGGATCGAGAATGGACTGGTCGTCGGTATCGTTCTGTCCCTGCTGTCCTATCTCTGGCGCGCCTCACGTCCGCACTTCGCCGAGCTCGGCCGTGTGCCGGGCAGCGAGCACTTCCGCAACGTGCTGCGCTATACGCATCTGCAGACCTGGCCGCATATCCTGCTGCTGCGCGTGGACGAGCACCTGTCCTTTGCCAACACCGCCTATCTGGAGCAGGTTCTGATGCAGCGCGTGGCACACAAACCACAGCTCGAGCATCTGGTGCTGGTGTGCAGCGGCATCAATGGCGTGGATTTCAGCGCACTGGAGATGCTGCTGAGACTCGCCGCCTCCCTGCGTGAGGCCGGCATCACGCTGCATCTGGCCGAAGTCAAGGGCCCGGTGATGGATCGGCTGCGCGATACCGTGCTGATGCAGGAGTTGCCTCCCGGGCGCGTGTTCCTCAGCGCGCACGAGGCAGTCGAGACACTCGCGCCGCGTAGCGCGGGGGAATGCTCAGTGCAGGTGACGCCGGCCGCGTGAAATGCGCGCCGGCTCGGTGGATACCTCGACCTGGCCGACTTCGCCCTTCTGCTCGAAGCTGCGCAGGAACAGGTCGTTCACGTGATTGACCACTTCCGAGACTTCCTGCGGATTGAAGTGGCGTGACAGGAGATTGGACAGATCTTCTGCCATGCGTCGGCGCTGTGCTTCCTGAATGCTCTCGGTGTTCGGGCCGACGAAAACGATGCCGATCTCGTCGCGCCCGTCTTCGTGGTAATAGCTGAGCTGGATCTCGGTCGCCTGCTCGGTCGCGCGCGACAGGCCCTGCAGCGACTCCTCGATGACCTTGCGGAAATTGCGGCCGACGTCTCCGGTCCAGCAGATCTCCAGCATGCGCCGACGCGAATCGTAGACCACGCCGGGTTCGTCGCGATGGACGCTCTTGAGCTCATCCAGACTCTCGACGTCGAGATAGTCGAGCCATGGCTGCAGCGCAGTCTCGATCTGTGCGAGCGATACGCCGGGGCGAAGAGGCAAGGTGCCGTGGACGTGGACTTCGGTGCGCATGATGGTTCTCGATGGTGACGGCGACCTGCAGCATCGCCCAATCGTCGGTCCGGGGAAGTTGGAGTATACGCCCATCGGCAGGCCGCGACTGCACGCCTCGGATGGAGCCGGATCTTCCCGGCGGAAGCCGGTGGTCGGCTACAATGCGAGTCACCGCGTCTCGAAAACAATCACATCGGACGGCCGCGTCTTGCAAATCGTCTTCGCCCGCCTGCGCACGCTCGCCCCCGGTCCGCGCGCGATCCTGTACATGATGTGCATGGTGATGTGCTTCGCCGTCCTCGAAACCACGGCCAAGTACCTCACCACCTACTACCCGGTGCCGCAGGTGGTATGGGCGCGTTATACCGTGCACATGCTGCTGATGCTGGTGCTGCTCGGCCCGCGCATGCGCCTCGACCTGGTGCGCACCGCCAATCCTTTCAGTCAGCTTCTGCGCGCAACCCTGCTGCTGGGTTCCACCCTGTGCAACTTCGGTGCCCTCAGTCGCCTGCCGATGGCCGAGGTCAAGGCGATCAGCTTCGTGTCACCACTGCTGGTGGCCTTGTTCGCGGTATGGCTGCTGCACGAATCTCTCACGCGCGACCGCTGGCTCGCCATCCTTGCCGGCTTCGGCGGAACGCTGTTCATCGTGCGCCCCGGCACTGCCATGCTCTCGCCCGCGGTCACGCTCGCCCTCGGCAGCGCCTTGTGCTACAGCCTGTATCAGATCATGACGCGCCGGCTGAGCGAGGACGAGGATCCGCTGGTCACCTTGTTCTACACCGCGCTGGTCGGCTTCGTGGCGATGTCGCTGTTCGCACCGCTGATCTCGCGTCCGGTGAGCGCGGCCCATGTTCCGCTGTTCCTGCTCATCGGCTGCATGGGAGCGCTGGGGCACTATCTGCTGATCCGTGCACTGGAGCTGCAGCCGGCCTCGACCCTCTCGCCGTTCGGCTACACCCAGCTGATCTGGGTGGCCGTACTCGGCTATCTCGTGTTCGGCAACGTGCCGGACCTGCACGCCGTGCTGGGCATGATCATCATCGTCGGCAGCGGCCTGTACGTGGCCTGGGGCCACAAGTATGCGCGGCGCGAGGAGCCGGAGAGCGCCATCGAGTAGCCAGCAGTCTGTTAGTTAGCCCGCGACGCGCACGCTGCGCGTCACACGCTCCCTGACCTTGCTCGTGATGTCCTCGGAGCGGGCGACGATGCCGACCGTACCCTTGCTCAGCGGAATCAGAGTCGCGGTCATGCCCTGTTCGCTATGGGGATCCTGATTGAGGATCTCACCTGGTATCAGGATCAGGGTCGCTTCGCCCTCGGGCGTTTCCAGCAGAAGATGATGCACCAGCTTGCCGCCCATCAGGCAGTAACCCAGGTGGCGCACCTCGCCGAGCGAGCCCTCGACGGTCCCGCCGATCCGCGCGAACGCGGCGCTGATCTTGCCCGCGGAGACCTGATCTCGCAGCGTGAATATGCGCGGCTCGGACAGCACGTGCGCGATCACCACGCGTGCCACCGGGTCCGGCTCGCTCGACAGGTTGAAGGCGACCAACGCCGCCGTCCCGAGGACCAGCGTCATCGCCAGCGCGCCCATGGCCGGGGCGAACCAGCCGCGGGTACCGCCACCGCCCAGGCGCTGGCGGATCCTGGCGAGAAGTGATCCGCGCGAGCGACCCGTGCAGT
>JAHCKU010000301.1 GCA_026125625.1 Burkholderiales bacterium
AGCCATATCGCGCGCGCGGCGGAAACGCTCACCGTGCGGCTCGCCGATCGGCCATTGCCTACGCGAGTCGTTCCCATGCGCGCGCGTGCAGGTCGAGCGCGTGGCCGTTGATCCTCGATTCATGACTCGGAAGAGCAGCCCAAACGTGGCTTTGACTATGGATGCATCGATCTACGGCACTCTGTTCGATTCCCTGCAACGCACGGTACGCGACTATCCTTCGCGGCCTGCCTATGCGGTGCCGCCCATGCAAGGTCGTGCCTATCATCCAAATGGATGGGAGGTCACGTGGGCGCAGACCCTGGCCGCCGTGGAAGAGAAGCGGCAGATCTATCAGGCGGCCGGCTTCGGTCACGGCCACCGCGTCGCGATCCTGTTCAATCAGCGGCCGGAGTTCTTCTTCCACTACTATGCGCTCAACGCACTGGGGGCCAGCATCGTCCCGATCAATCCCGACTATCGCCGGGACGAGATCCGCTACGTGGTGGAGCACTCGGAAGCGAGCCTGGCACTTGCCATCGACGATCGACTCGAGGACATGCAGGCCGCCACACATGATATCGACGATGCACCGCCGGTAGTTTCCTTCGATCGGTTTCCCGATCGTCTGCCGCCGCCCGCCCGGTCCGGTGTGGATGCCGTTGCAGGCCCGCAGACGGAAGCTGCGCTGCTCTACACGTCGGGCACCACCGGCCGGCCCAAGGGCTGCATCCTCACGAACGAATACTTCCACAGCTTCGGAGCCTGTTACTTGTCGCTGGGTGGCCGGCTGGCGTTCCGCCTGGGCGAGGAGCGCATGTTCAACCCGCTGCCGTTGCACCATGCCAACTGCCTGTCGGTCTCCATGCCGTGCATGCTGCTGGCAGGCGGCTGCCTGATCTTTCCGGACCGCTTCCACGCCAGCACCTGGTGGAGCGATCTGCTGGCCACGGATGCCACCGTGGTGCAGTTCCAGGGCATCATCCCGAACATCCTGCTCAAGCTGCCGTCTCGTCCTCAGGAGCGTATGCATCGAGTCCGCTTCGCGCTGTGTGCGGGTATCGAGCCGAGCCAGCACGAGGCCTTCGAGAAGCGCTTCGGCTTCCCGGTCGTGGAGATGTGGGCGATGACCGAAACCGGCCGGCTCATCAGCGACAACCACGAGCCACGCGCGATCCACACGCGCGCGTTCGGTCGTGCGAACGCGTGGGTGGAGGTGCGTGCGGTGGACGATCAGGGCAACGATGCAGCGCCGGACGCGCCCGGGGAACTGGTGATCCGGCACAGCGCCGCGACCCCGCGCAAAGGATTCTTTTCCGGCTACCTGAAGAACCCGGAAGCCACCGAGGAGGCGTGGCGCAACGGCTGGTTCCACACCGGCGATGCGGTCACGCGCGATGCCGACGGCCGGTTCTACTTCGTGGACCGCAAGAAGAACATCATCCGCCGCTCGGGCGAAAACATTGCCGCGGCGGAAGTCGAAGCATGCCTGACCGCACACGAGAAAGTGAAGCAGACGGCCGTGCTCGCGGTGCCGGACGAGGTGCGCGAGGAGGAGGTGATGGCCTGCGTCGTCGCGAAGTCGCCGGCGGACGTGTCGGATCCTGCCGCGCGCGAGGCGCTGGCGCGCGAGCTGTTCGCATGGTGCTTCGAGCGCATGGCCTACTTCAAGGCGCCGGGATGGATCCTGTTCGTCGACAGCCTGCCCACCGGCACTTCCGCCAAGGTGCAGAAGATTCACATCTTTCCCGCCAGCGTCGATCCGCGCCAGAAGCCGGATGCAATCGATTTGCGTGCGCTGAAAAAGCAGCGCGCCACGCCCGCCCACTGACCCACGAGGATCTCCTTCGATGCCACCCCCTCCACTCACTCCAACCAGTGCAGCCGGCGTCATTGCCCGCTTCCTCAAGGCACGCGAGGTCGATCGCGTGTTCGCGCTATGCGGCGGACACATCATGCCGATCTGGATGCGCATCGACGCCGAAGGGATCCCCATCGTCGACGTGCGCGACGAGCGTGCGGCGGTATACATGGCGCATGCGCATGCGGAGCTGACGGGCAAGCTCGGCGTCGCCCTGGTCACCGCCGGACCGGGCGTGACCAATGCGATGACCGGCATCGCCAATGCACATGTGGCGCGTGCGCCGGTGCTGGTGCTGTCCGGGCTTCCGCCGCGGCCGCAGGAGAACCGTGGCGCGCTGCAGGACATCGTGCATACCGATCTGGTGCGCACGCTCACGCGCTACGCGCGCAGCGTTCGCGAGCCGGCACTGGTCCTGCAGGAGCTCGACGAGGCAGTCGCACGCGCCTTCGGGCAAGGCGGCGATCCCGGTCCGGTGTATCTCGACTTTCCGGCCGACACGCTGCGCGCCGAAGTCCCGCCCGCAGTGCAACTGGATGAGCACTTCCGCCCCAAGGCCAGGCCGGTGCTGCTGCCCGATCCGGCGCAGGTCCGCGCGGCAGTCGATTGCCTGTGGTCGGCGAGGCGTCCGCTGGTGATCAGCGGGCGCGGCGCCCGCGGGGCCGGCAGCGAGCTGATGCAATTTCTCGATCGTCTCGGCGCGCCTTATCTGGATACGGGTGAGAGCAAGGGCATCGTGCCGGACGATCATGCCAGCGTGGTCGCTGCCATGCGCGGCAGCGTGATGACGGAAGCCGACGTCGTGCTCACCGTCGGCCGTCGACTGGATTTCCAGCTTGCCTATTGATCTCCCGCCGTGTTCGGTGCCGCCCAGTTCGTGCGCATCGGCGATGCACCGGGTGACTTGCGGGACAATCGTCGCGGACTGGTGGAGCTGTACGCCCAGCCCGCAGCCACCTTGCGCGCCATGCTCGAAGCGGCCGGTGATCGGCCGAGCGCCGTGGATCGCGAGTGGATGCGCAGCCTGCGCCAGCGCCACGAGGAGCGGGCGCGCAAGTTGCGCGAGAGCATGCGCACGGCACCCGACGGCAGCGACGGCCGCATCCATCCCAATCGCCTGCTCGCCGCATTGCAGGCCCGGCTGAAGCCGGATGCCATCGTAATTGCGGACGGTGGCGATTTTCTGAGTTTCGCCCGCGTCGGCCTCTCGTCTGCCACTTATCTCGATCCCGGCTCGCTCGGGTGCATCGGCATCGGAACGCCGTTCGGCGTGGCTGCAAGCCTCGCCTGCCCGGACAGACAGGTGGTGGTCGCTACCGGCGATGGCGCATTCGGCTTCAACGCCATGGAGATCGATACGGCAGTGCGCCACCGTGCTCCGCTGCTGATCGTGGTGGCCAACAACGGCGCCTGGCAGATCGAAGTGCACGATCAGACCGACACGCACGGCAAGGTGGTCGGAACGCGCCTGCAGTTCTCCGATCATGCAGCCATGGCACGCGCCTTCGGCATGCACGCAGAGCGCGTGGAGCGCGCCGAGGATCTCGACGCCGCGATCGACCGTGCCATGAGCCACCGTCCGGCATTGCTGGACGTGGTGGTGACGCCCGAGGCGCGCTCCTCGGACGGCAAGACCGGTCTGGCGTGGGTGCCCGACCTGCAGCCGCTCGCGGCCTGGGACGATGCCGAGCGCAAATGGCGCACCGGGGAAGTGCCCATGCACCGATGAGCCAGTCTTTCCGCTTTCGGCCCTGCGCGGGCCGCCAGTCATGCATCCGTCGTACTCATATTGCCCAGCAGGCAGGAACCATCAGGAGGACTCGAATGAGAATTACCACCGCCAATCTGCAGAAACTGCGTGATGAGAGCAACAGGATCACCATGCTGTCCTGCTACGACGCCAGCTTCGCTGCGTTGTGTGAAGCGGCCGGCGTGGAAGTGTTCCTGATCGGCGATTCCCTGGGAATGGTGATGCAGGGCCACGATTCCACGCTTCCGGTGAGCATGGAGGACATGATCTATCACACGCGCTGCGTGGTGCGCGGCAGTCAGCGTGCTCTGGTGGTGGGCGATCTGCCTTTCGGCAGCTATCAACAGAGCCCGCAGCAGGCGTTCGAGAATGCCGCCCGCCTGATGGCGGCGGGCGCCGGTGTGGTGAAGCTGGAAGGCGGCGCGATCATGGCGGAGACAGTGGCCTTTCTGGTCGCGCGCGGCATTCCGGTGATGGGGCATCTCGGCCTCACTCCGCAGTCGGTGCACACCCTGGGCGGCTACCGGGTGCAGGGCAAGAGCGAAGAGGCGGCACAACGCATCCTGCAGGAGGCACGGCTGCTGCAGGATGCCGGCGCGGCCGCGCTGGTGCTCGAATGCATTCCCGTCGCGCTCGGCAAGCAGATCACCGACACACTGCGCATCCCGACCATCGGCATCGGCGCCGGTCCGCATTGCTCCGGTCAGGTTCTGATCCTGCACGACATGCTCGACATCTATCCGGGCAAGAAAGCCAGGTTCGTGAAGAACTACATGCAGGGTGCGGGCTCAGTGCAGGAGGCGGTGCAGCGCTTCGTGCGCGAGGTCAAGGACGGCAGCTTCCCCACGCCCGAGTACTGCTTCGCCTGAACCGCGTAGCGGGCGCGCCTGCTCCCAGCACCTGCTGTCTCCCGCACGCATGCTGAGGTAACCTGTGAGTGGCTTGCGGCATCGACCACGAG
>JAHCKU010000302.1 GCA_026125625.1 Burkholderiales bacterium
CTCGTCGAAGTTCTGCTCCAACGGCAGCATGCGCGAGCGCAGGTCGAGAAAGGGTTCGGGTGCAAGCCGGTTGTCCGCGGTCAGCACGCGCACCACGCCATCCTGTTGCACGATGAATTTTCGGCCGCTGCCGTCCCCCGGCTCTTCCAATTGCAGCGGCGCGGTCAGGCCATCGGCCACGAGCTCGATCTGAAGATTCTGTGCGGCTGCAGGCAGGGTAAACGACAGCAGCAGGGACAACGCCGGACCAAGCACGGTTCCTTTCACGTCAAGGCACATCAAAAGGGTCTCCTGGCATCGATATCGAGATATCGAATGGTGTAGTCACTGGCGTTGACATCCTCGACGACTTCGCTTCGGAAAGCACGCGTCCTGCCGACCTATCGACGCCCTTCTCCAAGTTCATCGAGCACCCCGCACGGGATTGGCGGCCCAGGACACGGCAGACACTTCGCGATCTCAGGGAAGCTCGCCTGGAGAAGCCATTCTACTTCCGCTGAAAGCGCGCGAAGGGCAGCGGCTCGTCACTGAAAAGGATCCCCTCCCCGTCCAGGGAGGGGAAAAGGAGGACGGCAAGAGTATTGAAGGAGGAAAGGCTATATCGTGCTGGTCGACGACCAATCGAGCGCACTACCCTACTGGAAACGACCGACGACCTCCCAGCGCGGCAGAGTTTCGTTGTCCGCGTATACACGTGTCTCTTTCGCGCCGTCCTTCAGGACGATTTCACCGAACTGTCCCCTGCCTTCGACCTGTTGAAATATGCTCACCGCGATCAGCCACACCTTGGTGATGCGCCTGGGCATCGGCCCGCCGACCGCCTTCTTGTAGTGATCATGGATGTTGTGCTGCTCGGTCAGCCACTTCCCGAGATCTGCCGCGCCCGAGCGCGCCACGATATGCGTTTCTCGGAAATCCCAGCCGGGAAGCGGGCAGCGGAAACTCTCTCCCACCGGGAGATCATGACTCCAGATGAAGGTGATGTCCTGTCCATTGTCGAACTCGACCGCGATGCTCATGTAATCGTGCGTGCCGATGGCGTTCTCCGACATCGATGCCGGAATCTTGTCCACTTTCCACTTCCACTGCAGTGTGGTGTTCGGGGTGAGCGGAATCGATACGTCCGTCTTGAGGATCGCGACATCGTTGTTCATGTGCAGATCGATGGCCCGCAGCGGCGCGCCCTCTCCATCAGGGTTTGCCACCTCCTGGAAGATTTGCGACGGTCCCAGCTCCCACAGGTAGTACCAGCCGCTCGGCGGTTTCCGTTCGGGCGCTTTCTGGCGCGCCAGCTCAGCCGCAGCCCACTGCCCGGCGGCATCCTTGTCCGCGATGCTCTGCAGCTGCTGCGTCACGTCGGCATCGGGACTCCACAGCACCACCGCCACACTCGCTCCACCGCCGCTGTCGGGATTGACCGGAGCCGGGTCGCCTTCGTAGCGACCGCTGGCATCCAGCCAGCGCTGGCCGGGATAGGTCTTCAGCTGCAACGTACCTGCTTCCTTGACGACGAAGGTGTTGGTGGTCGTGCCGCGGAAGATCGGGCCGCGCGCTCCGATTCTGGCCCACACCGCAAACTTGGATTCGAATGAAAGGTTGTAGGTACGCGACAGCCACATCTTCCCGTCGAGGATCATGGTGACCTTGTCGCCCGGCTTGAGCGCCATGCCGGTATCCATCCATGGACCGACGTCAGCGCTCAGGTACAACACCTTCAGCCCCTGCACCGTCTTGCCGGCGAGCGGCGCGAGGCTGGCCTTCACCTGCTGCTCGAATTGCTGGTGACTGAGCTCCGATGCGAATGACGCGGGAACTACGGCCGCCATGGCCAGGAGCATGAAAGCCAGCACGATGGTCTTCATCGAATACCTCCTCGGGGAAATCTGTGCATGCTTTTCTGCTTTCGAGGCCCCATGCGCGGGGCGCAGTGCCGTTACGCTGCGATGATGGTCGACCAGCCGGCCGGTAGAAAGAGGTGAGGCCCTACACAGGTTGTGATCGTGCAGTCAGCGGGAAATCTGCCCGCCCGTGTGCAACGATGGCTGACCGACGCGAGGCAGGCCCGGCCAGTACGCATCGCAACCGACCTTGCCCACATCCAGGGATCGTGGCAAGCTCGCCGGCATGCGCGCATCGTCACGCAAGCTTGCCTGCCTCGCACTCGGATTCATCGTACCGGCCGTCATTCGCGCGGACGCCGATCTCGAGATCGTTGCATCCAACCCCGAGAACTGGGCGATGCCGGCCGGCAATGCCTTCAATCACCGCTTCAGTCCACTGGCACAGATCGACGCGAGCAACGTCGCACGCTTGCAGATCGCCTGGACCTATTCGACCGGCGTGCTGCGCGGCCACCAGGGCAGTCCTCTGGTCATCGGCCGCATGATCTACATTCACACGCCCTTCCCCAACAAGGTCGTGGCCATCGATCTCGATACACGCAAGATCGCGTGGCGTTACGAGCCCAGGCAGGACCCCGCAGTCGGCGGACAGATGTGCTGCGATACGATCTCACGCGGGCTGGCCTACGGCGACGGCAAGATCCTGCTGCAACAGGCCGACAGCACGCTGGTTGCGCTGGATGCCCAAACCGGACGGCTGATATGGTCGGCGGTCAACGGCGATCCGTCGCTGGGTGCCGTGAACAGCAACGCGCCACACGTGTTCAAGGACAAGGTCATCACCGGTATCGCCGGCGGAGCATGGGGTGTGCGTGGCTATATCAGCGCCTACGACCTCGCCAGCGGCCGCCTGGTGTGGCGCGGCTACAGCACCGGACCGGACGAGCAGATGCTGGTCGATCCGCTGCGCACCACGACTTGGCGAGACGGTGAGGTCCAGCCGATAGGCAAGGATTCCTCCCTGCGCAGCTGGACAGGTGAACAGTGGAAGCTCGGCGGAGGGACGACGTGGGGCTGGTACAGCCATGACCCGGAGACCAACCTGCTGTACTACGGCACAGGCAATCCCGGCATCTTCAATCCCAGACAGCGTCCCGGCGACAACCGCTGGACGGCGAGCATCTGGGCTCGTGATCTCGATACCGGACAGGCGCGCTGGATCTATCAGATGACGCCGCACGACGAATGGGACTACGGCGGCAGCAATGAGATGATCCTGACCGATATCCGGATGGGAAGACGCATGGTCAAGGCGCTGGTGCACTTCGACCGCAACGGCTTTGCCTATACCCTCGACCGCACTAACGGTGCGTTGCTGGTGGCGAAGAAGTACGACAGGGACGTCAATTGGGCCGATCGCATCGACCTGAAATCCGGACGGCCGCAGGTGGCCTTGAAATATTCGACCGACCACAACGGCCCGGATGTCGTCACCCGCGGCATCTGTCCGTCGGCGCTGGGAACCAAGAATCAGCAGCCCGCTGCATTCAATCCGTTGAACGCCACCTTCTACGTCCCAACCAGTCGCCTGTGCATGGACTACGAACCCTTCCACACCGACTACGTGCCGGGCATGCCTTACGTAGGCGCGAAGCTGTCGATGTTCCCCGCACCGGGCGCACAGCACATAGGCAGATTCATTACCTGGGATGCGGCCGCCGGCACGATCCGGCAGTCGAAAGCAGAGAAGTTCCCGATCTGGAGCGGTGTGCTGGTCACTGCCGGCGGCATCGCCTGCTATGGCACGCTGGACGGATACCTGAAGTGCGTCGATGCCAAGGACATACGTAAGGAATTATGGAAGTTCAAGACGCCCTCCGGCATCATCGGCAACGTGTTTTCCTACATGCGCAAAGGCAGGCAGTACATCGGCGTCTACTCCGGCATCGGAGCATGGCCGGCAATCGCGTTTTTCGGAAGCTCTGAGGGTATGCGCGATAACGCTGCGATCGGCGAATACGCCGAGCTGACCCGCTATTCCAATGTAGGCGGCAGCCTGACAGTGTTCACGCTGCCGACCGACTGATGGTGCCGGTCGCTCCGACACGGTCGCGGTTCTGCGGCCTCAGTGGCCGCCGCCTTTCGCCTCCTCCCCGGTCGACTCGGCATGGCGCAGGGATACGATCGCGGCGATCACCGTCCAGACGTCCTCCTCCGAGAGCACGTCTTTCCATCCTGGCATCAACTTGCCGGCGCGCTTGCGGCCAAACAGGATTACCGTGCGTAGCGAATCGACGCTCAACTCAGGACGGTTGCGCAACGGCGGCGCCTTGAATCCACGTCCTTCGGTGCCATGGCAATAGCCGCCACAGGTACTGTTAAGCATGTGCAATCCCTTCTCGATCACCTTTTCGTCGCCAAAGTCGACGCCGGCAGCACGATCGGGAGAAGGAACATCCTCGTCTGCGGCCTGCACTGCAGGAACGCACGCCATGGACACGAGGAGCAGAAGCCAACGTAAGTTTCTCATCTTGAATGACAGGGTAAACACCCGGTCCGGCTGCATGCGGCCGGACCAGGTGTGATATTGAACATCAGTTACTTGAGCACCTTGAATGCAAACAGCGTCGCACCGGTCGGAAACTCGGCAATCTCAGGATAGACGGCTGACAGCACTGCCGGCACGCCCCCGCCGATACCGCTCGG
>JAHCKU010000303.1 GCA_026125625.1 Burkholderiales bacterium
GCGGTCATGAACGACCGTCTCAAAACTACTGCCCTGGCCACCTTGCAGACGCAAGCGGTCATGCCGCGCACCGGCGCGCAGGCGCTGATCGATGCCCTGGTCGAGTCCGACGTCGAAGTCGTTTTCGGCTATCCCGGCGGTGCGGTGCTGCCCATCTACGATGCCTTGTACGCCGATCGCCGTGTGCGGCACGTGCTGGTGCGCCACGAGCAGGCGGCGGTGCATGCCGCGCAGGGCTACGCGCGCACCACCGGCAAGCCGGGCGTGGTGCTGGTGACCTCCGGCCCGGGCATGAGCAATACCACCACCGGCCTGCTCGACGCGCTGTCGGACTCGATTCCGGTGGTGTGCATCAGCGGCCAGGTCGCTTCCGGGCTCATCGGCAGCGATGCCTTTCAGGAATGCGACGCGCTCGGCATCTCGCGTCCGGTCACCAAATGGAATACGCAGATCCGCACGCCGGAGGAGGTCTACCCACGCGTGTGCCGGGCATTCGCCATCGCTGCCCAGGGCAGGCCCGGTCCGGTGCTGGTCGACTTCCCCAAGGACGTGCAGCTGGCGAGCGTGCCGTATGCCGCTACGTTCGGGAGCGACGACGAAGTGCGCGCCGTGCCCAAGCCGGCCCTGCCGCGCGCGGCACTGCGCCGGGCTGCGCTGCTCATCGCCAACGCGCGGCGCCCGGTGTTCTACGGCGGCGGCGGCCTGATCAACTCCGGACCGGCCGCCTGTGAAGCCTTCACGCGCATGGTGCGAGACAGCGGCGCGCCGTGCACCCTGACGTTGATGGGGCTGGGCGCATTTCCGGCGTCGGATCCGGCCTTCCTCGGCATGCTCGGCATGCATGGCACGCTGCAGGCGAATCTCGCCATGCATCATGCCGACCTGGTGGTATGCGTCGGTGCGCGCTTCGACGACCGCGTCACCGGCAGACTGAAGGACTTCTGTCCTTCCGCGCAGAAGATCCATCTGGACATCGATCCGGCATCGATCAACAAGCTGGTGCGCGTCGACGTTCCGTTGGTGGGCGACTGCGGCCGCCTGCTCGAAGCGCTGGAGCAGGAGCTGCGCGACCTGCCGCGCCGCGCCGGCCAGCTGGATGCGTGGTGGAGCCGGATCGAGCGCTGGCGCGCGCAGGACTGCCTGCGGTTCGAGCCCGGCAGCGAGGTCATCCTCCCGCAGCAGCTGATGTGTGCATTGCAGCGGCAACTCGACGGCCGGGATGCCATCGTCTCCACCGACGTCGGCCAGCATCAGATGTGGGCTGCGCAATATCTGAAGTTCGACCGCCCGTACCGCTGGCTCACCTCCGGCGGGGCCGGCACCATGGGCTATGGATTGCCGGCGGCGATCGGCGCGCAGCTCGCTCACCCCGACAAGTGCGTGGTGTGCGTCAGCGGTGATGCCTCGGTGCTGATGAACATCCAGGAGCTGTCCACCGCCGTCCAGCATCGCGCGCCGGTGAAGCTGGTTTTGTGCAACAACGGCTACATGGGTATGGTGCGCCAGTGGCAGGAGCTGAATCACGGCGGCCGCTACAGCCATAGCTACACCGAGGCGCTGCCCGACTTCGTCGTGGTCGCACGCGGCTTCGGCTGGCAAGCCGAGCGGGTGTCCGACCCGGCACAACTGGAAGAAGCTCTCGCGCGCTGCATGCAGGCCGATGGACCGTACTTCCTGGACGTCGTGGTGGCCGGGCAGGAGAACTGTTTTCCGATGATTCCAGCCGGAGCAGGCCATCATCAAGTGATGCTGGACGCGAACACCGTGTATCGGGAAACGTCCAATTGAAGTAGTGCTCGGCTGCGAGCACGGAGCGCAGGTGCACCTACCGGTGCGCCGGCGTGTCGCTGGTCATTGCCGCATCTACGGCGATCCGGCCAGAAAAATCTCCTACGAGGAGCAGGGTAATGCAGACAGTGTCGTTGGACGACAAGTACACCGCGACCGGCGGTCGTATCTATCTGAGCGGCGTGCAGGCGCTGGTGCGTCTGATGCTGGCGCAGCGATTGCGCGATCAGGCAGCCGGACTCAACACCGGCGGATTCGTCTCGGGCTATCGCGGTTCGCCGCTGGGCGGCCTGGACGAGGCGCTGTGGAAGGCGAAGCCGCATCTCGCCGCACACCACGTGAAGTTCGTTCCCGGAGTCAACGAGGAACTGGCGGCGACCGCGGTGTGGGGCACGCAGCAGGTCGGCCTGGTCGGCCCGTCCGACTATGACGGCGTATTCGCCATGTGGTATGGCAAGGGTCCCGGGGTGGATCGCTGCGGCGACGTGTTCAAGCATCTGAACTTCGCCGGAACCGCGAAGCACGGCGGTGTGCTGCTGGTGGCCGGCGACGATCACGGCGCTTATTCCTCCACGCTGCCGCATCAGAGCGACCATCTGTTCGCGGCCTCGATGATTCCGGTGCTATATCCCTGCAACGTGCAGGAGTACATCGAGCTGGGCCTGCACGGCTTCGCCATGTCGCGCTTCTCGGGCTGCGCGGTGGCGTTCAAGGCGCTGGCCGATACTGTCGAGTCGTCAGCTTCGATCGAAGCCGATCCGTTTGCGCTGCAGATCGTGCTGCCGGACGATGTCGTCATGCCCGAGGGCGGCCTGAATGCACGCCTGTTGAGCGATGCGCTCGGCGTGCAGGCGCGCAAGCAGGAAGCGCTGATGCAGGACTACAAGATCTACGCAGCCATTGCTTACGCGCGTGCCAACAATCTGAACCGCGTGACCATCGACTCGCCGCATGCGCGCCTGGGCATCGTCGCCTCCGGCAAGTCCTACATGGACGTCCTGGAGGCGCTGGAGGAGCTGGGCATCGATCAGGCGAGCGCAGGCGAGATCGGCATCCGCCTGTACAAGGTCGGCATGCCCTGGCCGCTGGAGCCGGACGGCGTGCGCGAGTTCGCGCGCGGACTGGACGAGATCCTGGTGGTGGAGGAAAAACGCCAGGTGGTCGAGTACCAGCTCAAGGAGCATCTGTACAACTGGCAACCGGACGTGCGTCCGCGCGTGATCGGCAAGTTTGACGAGCGGGGCGAATGGGTGCATCCGCGCGGCCAGTGGCTGCTGCCGGCGACCGCTGATTTCTCGGTGGCGCAGATCGCACGCGTCATTGCCGGGCGCGTGGCGCGCTTCCATCCCAGCGACCGCATCAAGGCGCGGCTCACCTTCCTCGAAGCCAAGGAGGCGGTGCTGCGCAAGGCGGTCAGCACGCCGCCGCGGCCCGCCTATTTCTGTTCCGGCTGTCCGCACAACCGCTCGACCAAGCTGCCGGAGGGCAGCCTGGCCATGGCCGGCATCGGCTGCCACGTCATGGCCACCTTCATCTATCCCGAGCACACCACCAGCACCACGCAGATGGGCGGCGAGGGCGTGCCGTGGATCGGACAGGCGCCGTTCTCCAAGCTCGACCACATGTTCGCCAATCTCGGCGACGGCACCTACTTTCATTCCGGGCATCTGGCCATTCGTGCCGCGGTGGCAGCCGGCGTGAACATCACCTACAAGATCCTCTACAACGACGCCGTCGCCATGACCGGCGGCCAGCCCATCGACGGCACCTTGAGCGTGCCGATGATCGCGCGGCAGATGGCCGACGAAGGCATCACCCGCATCGCCCTGGTGACCGAGGATCTGTCCCGCTATGCCGACCGCTCGCAGCTGCCGGCGCTGGTGACGCTGCATGCACGCACCGAGCTGGACGCGGTACAGCGCGAGCTGCGCGAGGTGAAAGGCGTGTCGGTGCTGATCTACGACCAGACCTGCGCCGCCGAGAAGCGGCGCCGGCGCAAGAAGGGCAAGTATCCGCAGGCGCCGGCGCGCGTGCTCATCAACGAGCTGGTATGCGAGGGCTGCGGCGATTGCGGCGTGAAGTCCAATTGCGTGTCGATCCTGCCGCTGGAAACCGAGTTCGGCCGCAAGCGCGTAATCGATCAGTCGTCCTGTAATCAGGACTACTCGTGCGTGGAAGGCTTCTGCCCGAGCTTCGTGACCGTGGAAGGCGCGAAAGTGCGGCGTGCGAAGGCGGCCTCGAGCGCGCATGACCATGAATTCGGTCCGTTGAGCGAGCCGCTCGTTCCCACCGTCGACGCCACGCCGTACAACATCCTCATCACCGGCATCGGCGGTACCGGTGTGATCACTATCGGCGCGCTGCTGGGCATGGCTGCGCATCTGGAAGGCAAGGGCGTGTCCGTGCTCGACATGACCGGCATGTCGCAGAAGAACGGCGCGGTCACCTCGCATGTGCGCATCGCCGCGCGGCCGGAGGCCATCCATGCGCAGCGCATCGCCACCGGCGAGGCGAATCTGATCCTGGGCTGCGACATGCTCACCGCCGGTTCGCAGGATGCGATCGCCAAGACACGCCCGGGTGTGACCGTGGCCGTAATCAATAGTCACGAGCAGCCCCCCGGCACCTTCGCACGCGAACGCGACTGGCAGTTCCCGCACGCGCAGATCCGTGCGTTGATCGATGAATCGGTCGAGCGTCGCGCGCACTACATCGATGCCACGCACCTGGCCACCACGCT
>JAHCKU010000304.1 GCA_026125625.1 Burkholderiales bacterium
GTGCGTCCCATATAGCAGCGCATGCCATGGAACTGCGGGCCGGTGATGGTGTATTCCCCGTCGGTGATCGCACGCACGACGCCCGTCAGCTCCAGCGGCTCGCCCTTGCGCTTGATGGCGGGCATGTCCATGCGCCCGCCGACTTTCAGCGTGACGCGCGCACCGACACCGGCCTCGATCATTTTCGCCACAGCCTGGGGATCGCGTACCGGTCCCACGCCGATGCCGGTCAGCCCCAGCCGCAACGCCTCGCGCAGGACGTACATGGTGTCCTGGGTGGCACCCGAAGCGCAGTTGTCGGCGTGATCGAGCAGCAGGATCGGTCCGCCACCCTGTTCCGCCATCTGCCTGGCGCGCATCAGCGCCTGCTCCAGCGGTTCGCCGTGATAAATGAAGTCTTCCTTCTGCTGCCAGGCAACGTCCAGGATTGCCTCGCAGGCACGCTGCGCCTGCTCGCGATCACCGTCGGCCACGGTCACCACGCTGATCCCGGCATCGTGGATGTCGGCCTGCTGGAAGCCGCCGAAGGCGGTGGCGGCGAGCAGGCCGTTGGCCTCGGCCTTGCGTGCGGCCTGGACGAAATCCTGCATCGGCCGCTCGTCGGTGTTCTCGCGCAGGGTATGCGCCAGCAGCGGACGGTTGCCCCAGGCCATGACCGGGTTCACCTTGCCTTCGAGCATGCGCAGCAGCACGCTGCCGGCCAGATGTCCGGCTTCGTACTGGTCGATGTGCGGATAGGTCTTGTAGCCGGCAATCACATTGCAGTTGCGCACCATGCGCTCGGTGACGTTGGCGTGCAGGTCGAGCGACACCGCAATCGGCACACGTGGTGCGATCGCGCGGATCTTCTCCAGCAGCGTGCCCTCGCCATCGTCGGTGCGATCGGCGACCACCATCGCGCCGTGCAGGTCGAGAAACACCGCGTCGCAGCCTTGCGCCACCGCGTCGCAGATCAGGATACAGATACGGTCGTAGGCGTTGCCGTCGACCGGTCCGCTGGGATTGGCCCACGCTGCCACCGGCGTGACCAACTCTGCGCCGATGCCCTCGGCGAGATCGAGAAACGCTGCCATCGGCACGCGCGTGCCCTTGGTTGCGTCGTAGGCAGCCCGCCCGAGGAACGGTCCGTCGTTGCCGAACGCCTCCCACGGCGTGGGGGCTGGTGAGAAGGTGTTGGTCTCGTGCTGCAGCTGGGCGATGACGATCTTCATTCTTCTGGCGTGAAAAGCGCTAAACGCAAAGAGCGCAAAGGCCGCAAAGACAAAGCCGACGAAGCATGATCGGCACGTTCCCGATCAATCCGCATATCGGCTGGATCTTGGTCGATGCTCCTGACTTTGCGTCCTTTGCGTTTCGAGGTTTACGGTGTCCGACTCGACTACGGCAACGTCTTCAGCACTTCGCGCACGGTGTCGAACAGCTGATCGATCTGGTTCTTCTCGATGATCAGCGACGGCGACAGGGCGATGGTGTCGCCGGTGGTGCGGATCAGCACGCCTTTTTCGTAGGCGCGCACGAAGGCCTCGAACGCACGTGCGGTCGGCTTTCCGGGCAATGGCTCCAGTTCGATGCCGGCGACCAGGCCGATGTTGCGGATATCGATCACGTGCGGCAGGCCGCGCAGTGCATGCGCGCATTCCTCCCAGTAGGGGGCCAGCTGCGCGGCGCGCTCGAACAGCGCTTCCTGCTTGAACAGGTCCAGCGTCGCCACTGCAGCGGCTGCGGCCAGCGGGTGCCCGGAGTAGGTATAGCCATGGTAGAACTCGATGGCGTTCTCGGGTCCGGTCATGAAGGTCTCGTACAGCTCCTTCTTCACGATCACTGCCCCCATGGGCACAGCGGCGTTGGTGAGTGCCTTGGCGCAGGTGATCAGGTCGGGCGTGACGCCGAAGGTCTGTGCAGCGAAGGCGCTGCCGGTGCGGCCGAAGCCGGTGATGACCTCGTCGAAGATGAGCAGGATGCCGTGCTTGTCGCACAGGCTGCGCAGACGCTGCAGATAGCCGCGCGGCGGCACCAGCACCCCCGTCGAGCCGGCTACCGGTTCCACGATCACTGCAGCGATGTTGGAGGCATCGTGCAGGGCGACCAGGCGCTCGAGATCGTCGGCCAGATGGGCGCCCCATTCCGGCTGACCGCGCGAGTACGCGTTCTTCTCCAGATCATGGGTATGCGGCAGATGGTCCACCCCCGGCAGCATGGCGCCGCTGAAGGTCTTGCGGTTGGCGGTCATGCCGCCCACCGAGATGCCGCCGAAGCCCACGCCGTGGTAGCCGCGCTCGCGCCCGATGAAGCGCGTGCGCGTACCCTCGCCGCGCGTGCGGTGGTAGGCCAGCGCCATCTTCAATGCCGTGTCCACCGCCTCGGACCCGGAGTTGACGAAGAAGACATGGTCCATGCCGGCCGGCGCAATCTGAGCCACCCGCTCGGCTGCCAGGAATGCAGCCGGATGATGCAGCTGAAAGCCGGTGGCGTAGTCGATGCTCTCGGCCTGCTTCTTGATCGCATCGACGATCGGCGCGCGGCAGTGGCCGGCGTTGACCGCCCACAGGCCGGAGATGCCGTCGAGGATCTGGCGTCCGTCGTGCGTGGTGTAGTGCATGTCCTTGGCCGCTACCAGCAGGCGCGGATTGGCCTTGAATTGGCGGTTGGCGGTGAAGGGCATCCACAACGGTTCGAGATTCAGCTGGGCAAGCAGTTCCTGTTCGCGAGTACCCATGATTCCTCCGGCTGGTGGGGGCGGGACGGTAGGGGGCGTAAACAAAATGTTTACGGATTCGGCGAATTATAGACCGCATGCCCGTTTCTGGCCGCTAAGGGCGCAGGCGTGCGGTTGCCGGGGGTGCCGGCCATACCGTATGCTTCGACGCACTACATTCGATCTCCTGCATTCGTCAACGGACGTCCGACGCATCCCCATGGATCTCAACTACAGTGCACAGGAGCTGGCTTTCCGGGACGAAGTCCGGGCCTTCGTGCGCAGCCATCTTCCCCATGACATCAGTCGCAAGGTGCTCGAGCACCGGCGGCTGGGCAAGGACGATCACGTACGCTGGCAGAAGATCCTGCACCAGCAGGGCTGGATGGCGCCGAACTGGCCGCTCGAATACGGCGGTACGGCCTGGAATTCCGTACAGCAGCATCTGTTCGACGAGGAGTGCGCGGAGGCCGGTGCCCCGCGCATCATCCCGTTCGGCGTGAGCATGGTCGGTCCGGTCATCATCGCCTTCGGCAGCCCCTGGCAGAAGCAGTACTACCTCCCGCGCATTCTGTCGAGCGAGGACTGGTGGTGCCAGGGTTATTCCGAACCGGGCGCCGGCTCGGATCTGGCGTCATTGAAGACGCGCGCAGAGCGCACGGGCGATCGCTATCTCGTCAACGGACAGAAAACCTGGACCACGCAAGCGCAGCACGCCGACATGATCTTCTGCCTGGTGCGCACCGCCAATACCGGCAAGCGCCAGGAAGGCATCTCCTTCCTGCTCATCGACATGCACAGCCCCGGTGTCAGCGTGCGCCCGATCATCACCCTCGACGGCGAACACGAGGTCAACGAGGTCTGGTTCGAGGACGTGGAGGTGCCGGCGGAGAACCTGGTCGGCGAAGAAGGGCGCGGCTGGACTTATGCAAAATTCCTCCTGGCGCACGAACGCAGCGGCATCGCCGGTGTCGGCGCTTCCAAGCGCGAACTGCGTCTGCTCAAGCACATCGCCTCCCAGGAGCGGCGCAATGGCCGTGTGCTGATCGAGGACACGCGCTTTCGCGATCGCATCGCCCGGGTCGAGATCGATCTGATGGCGCTGGAGATCACCAATCTGCGCATGCTGGCGGCCGAACGCGAGGGCCGCGCCCCGGGCGCGGAAGTCTCCATGCTCAAGATCAAGGCTACCGAGATCCAGCAGGCGCTGACGGAACTGATGATGGATGCGGTGGGGCCGTACGCGTTGCCGCACCTGCCCGAAGCCTGGGGAGACCATTGGCTGGGCGAGCATGTGGGGCCGGATTATGCCGCACCGCTGGCGGCGCGCTATTTCAATTATCGCAAGGTCTCGATCTACGGCGGCTCCAACGAGATTCAGCGCAACATCATCGCGCAGCATATTCTAGGGTTATGAAGCATCCAGTGGTCATTACGGTGCAAGCTGGAATTCAGGCCTGGACCCCGGCTTTCGCCGGGGCGACGCCTACCGGCGAAAACCGGCGTGCGAAGCACCCCATCCGTCATGCCGGCGCAGGCCGGCATCCAGCGTGCGCCGTGCACGCGCAAAGCGAATAGGCAGATGGACTTCAATTACAGCGAAGAGCAGCAGCTGCTGCGCGATTCGATCGACCGATTCCTGCAAAAGAACTACGGTTTCGAGCAGCGGCGCGTGATCGTCGACGGGCGCGAGGGCATGAGTGCCGAGATATGGGCAGGGCTGGCCTCCATGGGCTTGCTCGGCGTGTCCATTCCGCAGGAGTTCGACGGCTTCGGCGGCGGTGGTGTGGACGTGATGCTGGTGATGGAGG
>JAHCKU010000305.1 GCA_026125625.1 Burkholderiales bacterium
GTGGAACCAGGTGCGCAGGTGCACACGCTTGCCGCCCACGTCGATTGCGCGCGACTGAACGATGTACGGCCCTGCCATGAGGTCGATGCCCTCCGCCGGCTGCGCGAACGCGTAGCGCGCGCGGTAGCTGCCATCGGTTTCCGATTCCTCCAGCAGGCGCCCAGGCACCAGTCCGCGCTGCCCCGCCGGCAGGCGGAGCGCGAGCCGGTAGCGCATGAGCGCATCGCCTACCTGCGGATACCAGCCGGTTCCTGCCGGCAGGTAGCTCCCGGCTTCGCCGGCCATCGGCTGCAGTCCTTGCAGCGTGCCGCGGTGATCGGTATGCGTGAGCGCGGCGAGCCTGCCGCTGTACTGCAGGTGCAGACGCTGATCGGCCTCGCCCGAAAGCATCACCTCATAGGTATGCAGATCATCGCGCACGCCGGACCGAGAAAGCGCTCGGCCGTCGATGCTGGCGTGCTCGACGTGATAGCGCGCCGACAGGGTGATTTCGACACGGCCCTGACCGCGTAGCATGACGTTGTCTTCGACGCGCAACTGCCGCGTATGCGGATCGAGATCGACGCTGATGTCGTGCTCCACGTGAAGCGGCGCAGTGTCGCGCGCGCTGGCGCTGTGCAGCAGGGTCAGCAGCGTCAGTACCGACAGGCATAGGCGCCATGCCGTACGCATTCGTAATCAACGCTGCGCGGGAAAGCGTGCCACCAGCTCCAGGGTCGCGGTACCGCGCTGCACGCCAATGGGCAGCCAGGTGCCTGGTATCTGCCGCCTGACCGCGGCAATGACGTCCCTGGTGCCGCCTACCGGCAGACCGGCGATCGTGGTCACGACATCCCCGCTTTGCATTCCGGCGTGCTCGGCGATGCTGTCCTTGGCCACTTCGCGCACCACCACTCCGGTCTCACCCTGATCGAGCACGATGCCCAGGCGTGGGCGCTCGGGGGCGGATACGGGCGCGACGCCGAACACGTAGTCGGCCACACCGGTGTCCGGCTCCTCGCAGCTCTGGCCGGTTTCCCATGGCAGGAGTACGGCTGCGTCCTGCACTCCCAGCGCACGCAACTGGTACGGCACGCCATAGCCGTCGCGTACATGCCCGCTGCCCATGATGCCTACCACCATGCGCGTGCTGCCCTGCGTCAGATACTCGCCGATGGTCTGCGCCATGGCACGATCCCATAGCTGCATGCTCTGCACGAAGCGCACGAACTGCGGTTCGCTCAGCTCCGCCTCGGTCGGCTCCGCGGTGGGCGCCGAGCGGCCGTGTGCGACAAACGACTGGTAGAGGGCGGAGAGGTAAGCGGGCTGCGCCGGCGCCGGATCACCTATTCCCTCGCGCCGGTCCTTCGGAATCGATTCCCAACCCTGTGCGCCTACGCGTCGCACCAGCTCGCGCTCGACATTCAGCGCGAGCATGGGGATGCGGTGCATGCGCGCATAGTGGAACAGCGGCAGATAGTGGGCAGCATCGTAACCCCATACTTCGTCCCACTGGCTGCGCGCCAGGAATTCCTGCTCGCTCAGGTCGCCCGCGGTCCATTGATCCAGCACCGGCTGCACCCGCCGCGGAAACATCTCCAATCCCAGCGCCAGATCCGGGTGTCGGGCGTGCAGGGCGGCGAGGCTTTGGACAGTTGCCAGCGGTGGTGCTCGGCGTTGTCGTGGCTTTCGCCAAGCAGCACGACGCGATGCTCGGCGAGCCGGGCGATCACTTCCTGCAGTGGCAGTGTGCGCGGGCCGTTGTCGTCCAGGTGCAGCCACTGCGCCGGTTGTGGGCATGCGGCGGCGTAGGTGACGCCCGGCGCGATGGTGCCCAGGCCGAGCAGGACAGCGGTGGTGATTGCGCGCATCCGGGCGCGCTCGATGCGGAGATGCATGGGGCCTCTTCAAAGTGAGGGTAACGGAGTACAGGACGCGAACGTCTTGGACATGGTCCGTCTCGGTTGCCATCGCTGCATCCCGCATGCGCGGGACATCACTCGACGCGCAAAACCGCCAACAGCAGGCACAGGATCACCACGGCGCTGAGCCCCGCGCGCAGGCGCATGTACCACGACGGCAGCGTAAAGCGCTGAGCAAACTGATGATCGGCCGCGTAGTGCGCGGCGAAGGTGGCTGCCAGAAGCAGCAGCCCGGTCCTGGCCGGCAGCAGCAGCGCAACCCATGCCGCCAGCGCCGGCACCACGCTCCAGGTCATGAACAGTGCACGGTCGCCCTCGCGCATGCGCGCGTGCACCATGGCCGCACCCCAATGTACCGCGCCCACGAAGCTCAGGATGATGGCAGCGTAACCGGTCAGCCAGAACACCAGCATCGGACGGTAGTCGGGCAGGGCGTACAGCGCGCTGCTGAGCACCACGAAGGGGACCAGACCGGCCGTACCGAGCCAGAACGCCGTACGCGGGATCGGGTCGCCACTTTGAGCCATGAGGTCGGGTCCTTGTCGCTGGCCGGGCTGAGCGGCCACTGCGTGCGTCGCGGGACTTGTTCGGCGCTTTCCTGGGATTGCAGGCGCGCGGCATTGTAGCGCGCACGCTGTGGTTACCGTCGGCCCCTGCCGTCAACCTGTTCGGAAGCATCCCTGGTCCACTGAGAATCGATCGATATGCCTGGCTGCCCGCAGGCCCGGTGGATCCCCGGCAGCCTGATTTACGGCCGTTGAGGAACGACTGAAGATTCTGACTTATCAGGGCGCTTCCGGCCAGTTGTCGGTAGAGGGCGACGTGTAAATCTGGACTTCATCTCTCGCCGGATATCCGAACCGCGTAGGTATAATTTATAGTTGTGTAATGCGCGATACTGATCGGGGCGACGGGGCGTGGGATGATTCGGGTGCGAGGAGAAAAGTCATGAAGCATTTTGCGGCTGCGGGACTGGCGATCATCGCCGCCGGCATGGTGGCGTTCGCACAGGCGCATCCGGATGCGGACGCAGACGCACCAGAGGTCATCGATTGCCGCCGTCCGCCGGCAGACGCCGTGACCGAGTTGCCGGCGCCGTTGAACCGCTGGGCGCGTCTGGAGTGTCAACCGAGCTCACAGTTCCTGGTGCAGAGCGCCGATTGGAGCTGGCGCTATCCCGCCAGTTTCACCACCCCGGTGCTGATTCCTGCATGGACTCCGGATCCGGCCAGGGCAGCAGTGGAAGCGCATTATTTCGTGGCTGCGCAACTCGACCGCATGACCGACCAGCAAGCGCAGGCGCTGCATGAGCGCCTGGCCAGGGAAGTGGCGGTCTACGGCGCCATGACCGGCACCCCGGAGCAATCGCCGGTGCGCGAGGTGTATGCGTTGCGCGCGCAGAACAATCACGGTGAACACTTCGACGTTTACTTCATGTATCGCTCCGAGCAGGACGTATGGGGCCTGGTGTGCGCTCCACAATGCAAGTCGGAGTTCAGTTTCCTCATGAGCGCGCGGAACTGAGCATGAGTCCACCCGTATTGGCAGTCGACGCGCGCAGCGCGCTGCCGCAGGATGCCGACGCGCTGCTGGTGGGACGTGCCTGGGTGCCGGGAGCCAGGCCCGGGCCGGTACCGGTGGCGATCAGCGCGGGCAAGGTATATGACCTCAGCGGTATCGCACCGACCAGCGCGCAATTGCTCAACAGCGGCGACGTGGTCGGCGTGGTACGTGCCGGCATGACCGCCACACGCATCATCGGCGATGCGGTGACCTTGCTGGCCGATAGCGCGGCTGGCACGCACGATGGCAAGTGGCGGCCGTACTTTCTGGCGCCCGTCGACCTGCAGGCGGTGCGTGCCTGCGGTGTCACCTTCATCGCCAGCATGCTGGAGCGTGTGATCGAGGAGCAGGCGCACGGCGACCCAGCGCAGGCCCAGGCCGTGCGCACGTCCATCAGCGACGAGATCGGCGGGCAGATCGGCAGCATCCTGCCCGGCTCCCCGGCTGCCATGCGGCTGAAGGAGTCGCTGATCAAACGCGGGGTGTGGTCGCAGTATCTCGAGGTCGGCATCGGGCCGGACGCGGAGGTGTTCAACAAGGCACAGCCGATGTCCGCGGTGGGAACCGGCGCCGAGATCGGGATCCTGCAGGATTCCTCGTGGAACAATCCGGAGCCCGAAGTCGTACTGCTGATAGATCGGACCGGGCAGATCATCGGCGCGACCTTGGGCAACGACGTGAATCTGCGCGACTGGGAAGGGCGCAGCGCGCTGCTGCTGGGACGTGCCAAGGACAACAATGCCAGTTGCGCCATCGGTCCGTTCATCCGCCTGCTGGACGAATCCTTCACCCTCGACGATTTGCGGCGCGTGCACGTCGAGATCGAGGTGACGGGGGACGACGGCTTTCAAATGCGCGGCGGCTACGATCTCACCCAGATCAGCCGCGATCTGGTCGATCTGGCGGGCCAGGCACTGAACCGCAATCGCCAATACCCGGACGGGCTGGCGCTGTTTCTCGGCACTGCATTCGCTCCCACCCAGGACCGCGATGAACCGGGGCGCGGTTTCACCCATCACCGCGGCGACATCGTCACCGTGC
>JAHCKU010000306.1 GCA_026125625.1 Burkholderiales bacterium
GGTCGCGTTCTACGATGCGCATCCGATCAATGAAGCGCAGATCCGGCACAGCCTGCAGGCACGCGGCATTCCGCTGCAGGGGCTGACGCAGGAAACGTTGCAGGAATTCGACCAGGACCATTTCGGCGGCACCGCCGCCAACGACATCCTGGCGCAGGCGGCCGGGCTGCAGCGCGCGCACCACGTCCTGGACGTGTGCAGCGGCATGGGCGGGCCGGCGCGCTACCTCGCGCACCATCACGGCTGCCGGGTGACTGGCCTGGACTTCACCCTCAGCCGTCATGAAGGCGCTCAGCGCCTGACCCGGATGGTCGGGCTCGAGCACCTGGTCGATTTCCGCCACGGCAATGCGCTCGACATGCCGTTCGCCGACGCCAGCTTCGACGTCGTCATGGGGCAGGAGGCATGGTGCCATGTGCCGGACAAGCCCCGCCTGATCGCCGAATGCACACGCGTGCTCAAGCCCGGCGGCATGATTGCGTTCAGCGACATCCTGCGGCGCCCTGCGCTGGGAGCCGTGGAGATGGAACGCCTGCAGTGCGAAATGACCTTTCCCACGCTGGAAACACTCGAGGGCTATCAGGCGTTGCTCGGCGCACGCGGCTGCCTCATGCTCCGGTGTGATGACGTGAGCGAAGAGTGGGCACGCATCCTGGTCGCGCGCCTGGCGATGTACCGCAGCCTGCGCACGGAAACCGTGCACAAATTCGGCGAGGTTCACTTCACCCGCTGGGACGACACCTATGCCTTCTTCGTCGGTCTGTACGGCCAGGGGAAGCTGGGGGGCGGGCGCTTCGTGGCGCGCAAGGCTTAGCCGCTCCGCACATCTACCTGTTACAGGCGTGCCAGCTTTTCCAGGGCCGCACCGGTGACGCGGAACATGGTCCACTCTTCCATCGGTGTGGCGCCGAGCGAGCGATAGAAATCCCAGGCCGGCGTATTCCAGTCCAGCGCCGCCCATTCGAAGCGCCCGCACCCGCGCTCGTGCGCGATGCGTGCGAGCGTCAGCAGCAATGCCTTGCCGTACCCCTTTCCGCGTTGCACCGGCTCGATGAAGATATCCTCCAGCCACAGGCCGCGCCGACCGAGGAAGGTCGAGAAGTTGTGAAAGTAGACGGCGAAGCCGACCGGCATATCGCCCACGAAGGCGAGCAGGACCTCGGCCTCCGGACGAGGCCCGAACAGCGCATGGCGCAGGCCCTCCTCGCTGGCCGTGACCTGATCGCCCAGCTTCTCGTATTCCGCCAGGCGTCGCACGAAATGCAGGATCAGGCTCACGTCCTCTGCCACTGCCGGTCTGATGATCAATCTGTCTTCCATTTGCATTCGTCCTTGTGTACGCAACCGTATTCGCCTAATGCCGGAACAATATTCGCTGTAGTTGCGGCTGGCATGCCAGTCCACCAAAGCGACTAGACTACCGGGGTCTGCTCGGACTAGCCTATCGAGGCTCCGGTCCGGCTCGAGTCCGTTTCACCATGAAAACTGCACGGATTGCTGCATTGCGCCCTCCTCATGGCGCGCCGACCGCCCCCAGGGGATCATTGCCGGTAGCGGACGGCATTCTCCCCCCGCTTGCCGCGGCCGGCATTACACCGGAGGTCGATGCGCTCATGCGCGGCATGCTCATGGCCAGACCAGGGCTGCTATGCCTGGTCGATGCCGCGAGCGGCGGTGTGGTGCAGTTGCGCGGCACCCTGCCTCATTCCGATCCTAGCGAGGAGGATGCGCCCCCACTGGGGCAGGTCGGACAGCCCTATCGCATGTTGCTGGAGAGCATCGTTCCCGAAGACGGCGAAGATCGTCGACGGGTGCTCGAGGCATTGACCGATGTACGCACCGGTGTGCGCCCGAACGTCGAGGTCGGGCCGCTCCAACGGGGTGCCGACGGCTACCTGGAGATCATCGTGCAACGGCTGCCTGCTCCCGGCAATTACCTGCTGGTCGGCCATTTCGATGTCACACGGCGCCAATGCATGCGCGCCTTGCTCAAGCGCGATCAGCCCCGCATGGCGCCCCTGAACATCAACGCAGCAGTGCGGGATGCGGCACGCATGGCCGGCGGCGGCGCGCTGTTCCGCTGCACGCTTCCACGACCAAGGACGGGAGGCGGACGGCCACGGAGCCGTACCAGGCCTCGCACCCTGGCGCTGATCGTCGATCACGACCAGACGGTGCTCACCGGGCTGGGGCGGATGCTGCACTCGGCCGGATTCGGCGTCGAAACGTTCTCCTCGTCATTGGACCTGTTGCAGCGCGAACCGACCGACGAAGCCGGCTGCATCGTCATGAATCTGCACATGCCCGCTCTGGATGGGCTGCGAACATTGGAGATCCTGAAGCAGCAGGGCTGCAGCATGCCGGTGCTGTTTCTTGCCGAGGAACCGGACATGGCCAGCTGCGTCAGGGCGATGAAGGGCGGAGCCTCGAACTTCCTCATCAAGCCGCCGGACGAGAAGGAACTGATTGCTGTGATCAGGCAGGCGGTCACCGAGCACGAGGTGGTGCGCGAGAGGCTGCACTGGAGACGCGAATGGCAGCATCGATTCGGCAGGCTCAGTCCACGGGAATATCAGGTCTGCCGGCTGGTAGCGCTCGGCCTGCTCAACAAGCAGATCGCCGGGCAGCTTGGCCTGGCGGAAAAGACCGTGAAGATTCATAGAGGTCAAGCCATGCGCAAGCTCGGCTTGCGCTCGGTTGCCGAACTGGTGCGGGTAGTGGACCGGTTGAATCCGCCCGATGACGTGCAACGGGTTGCAGGCCAGGCCGGCGAGCAGACGTCGCCACTCGAAGACGATATCTTTGTGGCAGAACGTGATAAATTCGACCTTAGGACTAAGGTCCCATAGTCCCCTCGGCTCGCGCTCAGTAGGCTATCTTGCTCTGCGGCATTCATTCAAGGTACTGATGCAGCAGCGGATGCCGGAAACGGCGCGCATTAGGCACCACAATCGGGAGATCCAACAAATGAAGAGTCGCTTGAAGTCGCCGCTCAAGGTCCTGGCCGTCGTTCTGGCGGGGGCACTCGCGGCAGGGTGTGGAACCATCACCGGAGGGCCGGGTGTGTCGCCGATCGGTACTGCGCCGGTCGACGACGGCAGGCAGGAGCACACCACCAATGCCTATCACAGAGATTGGGACGACGGCTCTGCCCGCCAGGTAGAAGCACCTGCGCCGGAGCCTGTCGCCGAAGCAGCACCGGAGCCGGTAGCAGCCGCCGCACCCGAGGAGCCGCAGACCAGGACGGTACGGGTCGCAGACGTACCACCTCCCGCGGCCAAGCCGGGCGAATGCTATACCAAGCTGCTCATTCCTGCGGAATACCGGATCGAACAGGTGCAGGAGGTGATCACACCCGCTTCAGAGCGCACGGAATACACCGAAGCGGTATACGAGGACGTGGAAGAGCAGGTGGTGGTCAAGCCGGCTTCCAAGACCGTAGAAGTGATCCCGGCGGAGTACGAAGAGGTTGAGGAGCGCGTCCTGATTCGGGAAGCCTATCGTCGGGAAATCGAAGTCCCTGCCTTGTACAACACCTACTTCGAGCAGGTCATGGAACGCCCCGCGCGGCAAGTATGGAAGCCGGGTCGTGGTGCGGTCGAGCGCGTGGACGAGGTGACGGGCGAGATCCTGTGTCTGGTCGACGAACCTGCCGTCTACAAGACCGTCGAGCGCAAGGAATTGGCGCGCGAAGCGACCACCCGCTACGAGGACGTTCCGGCCGAGTATGGCACCGTGACCAAGACCGCTCTCAAGTCGGCCGAAACGGTGCGTGAAGTGGAAGTGCCGGCCGAGTATCAGACCATAACCGTACGCAAGATGGTCAAGGCGCCCGAGGCGATCAAGGTGCCGGTGCCCGCGGAATACGGTACGGTGGACAAGAAGGTACTGGTGTCGGACGAACGCGCGGAATGGGTTCTGGTGCTGTGCGACGAGAACGCCACGCCAGAGAAGCTGCAGGAAGTCCGGCGCGCACTTCAGTCCGAAGGCTACACGCTGGATACCGACGGCGGCATCGACGAGTCTCTGACCGATGCAGTCATGGCATTCCAGGAACGCGAAGGGCTGCGTCAAACCGGCCTGATGACGGCAGAAACGCTGTCGGCACTTGGAGTGACGCTGCAGTAGTCGCCCACACCGGGCAACGACTGCTCAGCTAGCAGCAGCACGACGCCTGCCTTCCTTGCGGAAGGCAGGCGTCTTTGTTTTCAGGTTCCGATCAACTGGACCGTGGGCGGCTGAACCGATTCGCTGGCCTCTTCCGGCAGGGCGATTCGCGCGATGCTGCGGTCGAGAGCGCGCAGCCGCTGTTCCAGTGCCAGCAGTTCGCACTGGCTTGCGGCAACCTTGTCGCTGACCGCACCGCAGACTTCGCGAACATTCTTTGCGAAACGCTGGTTGGACTTGCCGAAGGCATCGCGCTCGTCAGAGGTCAGAGTGCCCCAGAGCAAGGCAGAGGCCACCAGGATATCCTGGCTACGATGTTTGACCGCATCGCGCAG
>JAHCKU010000307.1 GCA_026125625.1 Burkholderiales bacterium
TTGTAGTCCTGGGCGTAGGTGATATCGGGCAATACCGCGCCCCAGACGACCACCGGCAGGCCGAACTTGTGATAGACGTCGACCGTGGCCATGGCCACGGGGGACCAGTAGTGGGTGATGCCGGCGACGATGCGGCGGTCGGTTGCCGCCTTGGTTGCGACCTGCACGCCGATGTTGGGCTTGCATTCGTCATCGAGTGAAACCAGTTCGTATCGATAGCGCGCCTTGGCGTCGGCATTGCGCATCTTCACGGCAAGGTCCACGGCGTTGCGCCCGCCCAGCCCGTTGGCGGACACGCCGCCGGTGAGCGGGCCGATGAACACCAGCTTTACCGTCTCCTTGGCCTGCAGCGCGACCGGCGCACCCAGCAGGAGAACCACGATGAGGACGAACCTGAAGGCTGGGGCAAGCATGGAGCGATTCCTTCCCGAGCGTGAAAGCGCAGAAGGCTATGGGCTGCGCATGGGCTTGTCAATTCAGCTGATGCCGCGCGCCCCGGCGGCAGGCAAAAAAAAAAGCGGCACGCCGCTTTTCCTCGAACCCCGGCGGGTACCGGAGATTTTCTTCTTCGTCGTTGTTATTGCTATTTCTTGCGCAAACGCCGAATGGCAGCGAGTTGCGCAGCCAGCATGGCGAGCTCACCTTCGACCACGGCAAGCTCTTCCTTGCCCTGGGCGTTACGGCGCGCTTCCTCGGCGCGTTGCTGCGCTTCCAGCGCCTTGGCCTCGTCCAGATCGGCACCGCGAATCGCGGTGTCGGCGAGCACGGTCACTGCGCTGGGCTGCACTTCCAGAATGCCGCCGGCGACGAAGATCAGATCCTCGTCCGGCTTGCCTGCCGACTTGATGCGCACCGCACCCGGTTTGATGCGCGTGATCAGCGGCGTGTGCCGCGGATAGATGCCCAGCTCACCCGCCTCACCCGGCAGCACGACGAATTCCGCATCTCCGCTGAAGATCTGCTCTTCGGCGCTGACGACATCGACGCGAATGGTATTGGCCATTGATTCTTCCCCAGGGCAGCGCCCGAAGTTGCCGTCGCTTACTGCAGCGTCTTCGCCTTCTCGAAAGCTTCCTCGATCGCGCCCACCATGTAGAACGCCTGCTCCGGCAGGTGATCGCACTCGCCGTTGACGATCATCTGGAAACCCTTGATCGTCTCCGCCAGGGGCACGATCTTGCCCGGCGAGCCGGTGAACACTTCGGCGACGTTGAACGGCTGTGACAGAAAGCGCTGGATCTTGCGCGCGCGCGACACTGCCAGCTTGTCTTCGGGCGCCAGTTCGTCCATGCCGAGAATGGCAATGATGTCGCGCAGCTCCTTGTAGCGCTGCAGCGTGGCCTGCACCGCACGCGTGGTGTTGTAGTGCTCATCGCCGATGACGTTGGGATCCACCTGACGGGAAGTGGAATCGAGCGGATCGACGGCGGGATAGATGCCCAGTGCCGCGATATCACGGCTCAGCACCACGGTGGCGTCCAGGTGACCGAAGGTGGTGGCAGGCGAAGGATCGGTCAGATCGTCGGCCGGCACGTACACGGCCTGGATCGAGGTGATCGAGCCGACCTTGGTGGAGGTGATGCGCTCCTGCAGCTTGCCCATCTCTTCGGCCAGCGTCGGCTGGTAGCCCACGGCCGAAGGCATGCGGCCGAGCAGCGCGGACACCTCGGTGCCGGCCAGGGTATAGCGATAGATGTTGTCGATGAACAGCAGGATGTCCCGTCCCTCGTCGCGGAAGCTCTCGGCCATGGACAGACCGGTCAGCGCCACGCGCAGACGGTTGCCCGGCGGTTCGTTCATCTGGCCGAACACCATCGCGACCTTGTCCAGCACCTTGGACTCCTCCATCTCGTGGTAGAAGTCGTTGCCTTCGCGCGTGCGTTCACCCACGCCGGCGAACACCGAGTAGCCGCCGTAGGACTTGGCGATGTTGTTGATGAGTTCCATCATGTTCACGGTCTTGCCCACGCCGGCACCGCCGAACAGGCCGATCTTGCCGCCCTTGGCGAACGGGCAGATCAGATCGATCACTTTGATGCCGGTGGGCAGCAGCTCGACCGAAGGAGACAGCTCGTCGAACTTCGGTGCCGGCTGATGGATCGCGCGACGCTTGTCGGATTGAATCGGCCCGCCCTCGTCGATCGGTCGACCGAGCACGTCCATGATGCGGCCCAGGGTGCCGGGGCCGACGGGAACCGAGATCGGCGCGCCCGTGTTGCGCACCTTCATGCCGCGCCGCAGCCCGTCGCTCGAGCCGAGCGCGATGCAGCGCACCACGCCGTCGCCCAGCTGCTGCTCGACCTCGAAGGTCAGACCTTTTTCCACGAAGGAGTCGCCTTCGGAATCGTCCAGAACCAGGGAATCGTATACCCGGGGCATGCTTTCACGCGGAAACTCGATGTCGATGACCGCGCCGATGCTCTGGACGATGGTGCCTAATGCGTGTGCCATGAATGTTCCTAAGCAGTCTTGATTCGATAGCTGGTCAGACGGCAGCCGCGCCGCTGACGATCTCGGACAGTTCCTTGGTGATCGCGGCCTGCCGGTTCTTGTTGTAGATCAGGGTGAGCTCGTCGATCAGATTGGCGGCAGTGTCCGAAGCGGCCTTCATCGCGACCATCCGCGCAGACTGCTCGGAAGCCATGTTCTCGGCCACCGACTGATAGATGATGGCCTCGACGTAGCGCGTCAGCACCTGATCCAGCACTTCCTTCGCTTCCGGCTCGTAGATGTAGTCCCAGCCGCCTTCGGGCGCACCGAGACGATCGCCGCTGATCGGCAACAGCTGCTCCATCACCGGCTCCTGCTTCATGGTGTTGATGAAGCGCGTATAGCACAGCATCAGTCGATCGAAGCGGTCGGTGGTATAGCCCTCGATCATGATCTTGATTGCGCCGATCAGGCGCTCCAGGTGCGGGCGATCACCCAGCTGCGTCACCTGGGATACGACGTTTGCGCCCAGGCGCTGCATGAAACCCAGGCCCTTGCTGCCGATGGTGCACACCTCGATCTCCTCACCCTCGGCTTGCCACTGCTTGTACTGATTGAGCACCATGCGCAGCACGTTGGTATTCAATGCGCCGCACAGCCCTTTGTCGGTGGTGATCACGATCAGGCCGACGCGCTGGACGGTATCGCGTGCGACCAGGAACGGATGGCGATACTCCGAGTTGGCGTGCGAGATGTGCGCGGCGACGGTACGGATCTTTTCTCCGTATGGGCGCGCGGTGCGCATGCGCTCCTGCGCCTTGCGCATCTTGGAGGCGGCGACCATCTCCATCGCCTTGGTGATCTTCCGGGTGTTCTGCACACTCCGGATCTTCATCCTGATCTCTTTGGTGCCGGGCATGTTCTACTCTGGATGCGGGGCTGCGCTCGAATTAGTACGTGCCGTTCTTCTTCCAATCCGCGATGGCCGCGGAGAGCTGGGCTTCATCGTCCTTGGACAGATCCTTGACCGACTCCATGCGCTCCACCAGATCGCCGTACTTGCCTTTCAAGTAGTCGCGCAGCGAGCGCTCGGCGGCGAGGGCACGCTTCACGTCGACGTCGTCGAAATGGCCGTTGTTCACCGCGAACAACGTCAGCGCCATTTCCCACACCTGCAGCGGCGAGTATTGCGGCTGCTTCATCAGCTCAGTGACCATGCGGCCGCGTTCCAGCTGTTTGCGGGTGGCTTCGTCCAGGTCGGAGGCGAACTGCGCGAAGGCAGCCAGCTCGCGGTACTGCGCCAGGGCCAGACGCACACCCCCGCCGGTGTCGCGCCGCTTCATGATCTTGGTCTGCGCCGCGCCGCCGACGCGGGACACCGAGATACCGGCGTTGATGGCCGGGCGGATGCCGGCGTTGAACAGATCGGTTTCGAGAAAGATCTGGCCGTCGGTGATGGAGATGACGTTGGTCGGAACGAACGCGGTGACGTCGCCCGCCTGTGTCTCGATCACCGGCAGGGCGGTCAGCGAACCGGTCTTGCCCTTGACCGCACCCTTGGTGAAGCGCTCCACGTATTCCTCGTTCACCCGCGCTGCGCGTTCGAGCAGGCGCGAATGCAGGTAGAACACGTCGCCGGGATAGGCCTCGCGGCCGGGCGGGCGGCGCAGCAGCAGCGACATCTGGCGATAGGCGACGGCCTGCTTGGAGAGATCGTCGTAGCAGATCACCGCGTGCATGCCGTTGTCGCGGAAGAACTCGCCCATGGTGCAGCCGCTGTAGGGCGCCAGGAACTGCAGCGGCGCCGGGTCGGACGCGGTGGCGGCGACGACGATGGAGTATTCCATCGCGCCGGCGTCCTCGAGCGTCTTGACGATCTGCGCCACGGTCGAGCGCTTCTGGCCGACGGCGACGTACACGCAGTACAGCTTGCGCGACTCGTCGCCCGAGGCGTTGATGGTCTTCTGGTTGATGAAGGTGTCGACGGCGACGGCGGTCTTGCCGGTCTGGCGGTCGCCGATGATCAGCTCGCGCTGGCCGCGGCCGATCGGCACCAG
>JAHCKU010000308.1 GCA_026125625.1 Burkholderiales bacterium
AACCGTCGCCGGCTGCGCCTGCTGCACCGGCCAGGTCGCGCTGCAGACCGGCCTCGTCCGGCTGCTGCGCCGCGCGCGCCCGCAACTGCTGATCATCGCCGCCGACGGCGCCGCGGAACCGGAGGCGCTTGAACAGGCGCTGCGCCGGACGGAACCCGCGGGCATCATTGCGGTGGCGCGGCGGTTCTGCGTGGCGCCACCGCAATGGCTCGCAGCCTTGCCGGCAACGGCCCGCGAACGCCTGCAGCGGCAGATGGCCGCCGCCGATGCCGTGGTCGCCGCAACGGCGGCGGGCGCGGAACAATTGCGCGCGGCCGGTGTTGCCCACGCGGTCAACGCCGCCGAGGCGGTGCGCCGCGTCGTTCCGGGCGTGCCCGCATGAACACGCAGCCCGCATCGCCCCACCGCATCGTCATCGTCGGCGGCGGCGCCGGCGGCCTCGAACTGGCGACACGGCTGGGCGATCGCCTCGGCCGCCGCGGCCGCGCGCAGATCACGCTGGTCGACCGTTCGCGCATCCACCTGTGGAAACCGCTGCTGCACGAAGTCGCCGCCGGCAGCATGGACGTCGACCGGCACATGCTCGACTACCTCGCGCAGGCGCGCTGGCACCACTTCCGCTTCCAGCTCGGCACGATGGACGGGCTCGACCGCGCGCGCCGCGTCGTGCGCATCGCGCCGACGCACGACGCCGAGGGCCGGCTGCTGATCGGCGGGCGCGAGCTTTCCTACGACGCGCTGGTCATCGCCACCGGCAGCCGCACCAACGATTTCGGCACGCCGGGCGCGAAGGAGCACGCGATCAGCCTCGACACGGCGGCGCAGGCCGAGCGTTTCCACGACCGGCTGATCAGCGCCTGCATCCGCGCCAACGCGCAGGCCGGGCCGCTGCGGCCGGAACAGCTGCACGTCGCGATCATCGGCGCCGGCGCCACCGGCGTCGAACTCGCCGCGGAGCTGCATCACACGACGCGCGAACTCGTCGCCTACGGCCTGGAAAAAATCGATCCCGGCCGCGACATCCGCATCACGCTGATCGAGGCCGGCCCGCGCGTGCTGCCGGCGCTGCCCGAGCGGCTGTCGACATCCACCGGGAAACTGCTGACCTCGCTGGACGTGCAGGTGCTGACCGGCGCGCGCGTCACCGCGGTCGAAGCCGACGGCGTGCAACTCGCCGACGGCCGCAAAATCCCCGCCGAGCTGACAGTGTGGGCCGCCGGCATCAAGGCCGCGGATTTCCTGAAGGATCTCGCCGGCCTGGAAACCAACCGCCTCAATCAGCTGGTGGTGCATCAGACTTTGCAGACCACGCGCGATCCCGACATCTTCGCCTTCGGCGATTGCGCCAGCTGTCCCTGGCCGGAGAAGAACACCACCGTACCGCCGCGCGCGCAGGCCGCGCATCAGCAGGCTTCGCATCTGTGCCGCATGCTGCCGGGTTACATTCAGGGCAAGGCGCTGGAGCCGTTCCGTTACCGCGATTTCGGCTCGCTCGTCTCGCTGGGTGACTACAGTACCGTGGGCAGCCTGATGGGCGCGATCATGCGCGGCAGCGTGACGATCGAGGGCTGGTTCGCCAGTCTCATGTATCGCGCCTTGTACAAGATGCACGAGTACGCGCTGCATGGGTTCATCAAGGTTTCGCTCGATACACTGGCGCGATTGATCACCCGGCGCACCCAGCCGCACGTGAAGCTGCACTGATTCATGTCCCAGCGCAGCGCCGATGCCATCGACGTCGCCATCATCGGCGGTGGGCACAACGGTCTCGTCTGTGCCTGCTATCTGGCCGCTGCCGGCCTGCGCGTGGAGGTGTTCGAGCGCCGGCATGTGGTGGGCGGCGCTGCGGTCACCGAAGAGTTCCATCCCGGCTTTCGCAACTCCACCGCCAGCTATACGGTAAGCCTGCTGCATCCGCAGGTGATCCGCGACCTGCGTCTGAAGGAGCACGGTCTGCGCGTCGTGCTGCGGCCGTTCTCCAACTTCCTGCCGCTGCCGGACGGGCGCTACTTCAAGCTCGGCGGACCACGCGAGCAGCGTGACGCCGAAGTGAGCAAATTCTCCCAGCGCGACGTCGAGCGCCTGCCGCACTACTATCAGCGCATCGAGGCAGTGGCCGACGTGCTGCGCGACGTCGTCCTGCAAACGCCGCCCAACGTCGGCGGCGGATTGACCGACGTCGTGCGCGCAGCAGGCCTGGGCGGGCGCCTGCGCAGGCTCGACATGCCGCAACGCCGGGATCTGCTGGAGCTGTTCACGCGCAGCGCCGGCGAGCTGCTGGACGACTGGTTCGAAGGCGAACCACTCAAGGCGGCATTCGGGTTCGATGCGGTGGTCGGCAACTTTGCCAGCCCATATACCCCTGGGTCAGCGTATGTGCTGCTGCATCACGCCTTCGGCGAGGTCGAAGGACAGCGCGGCGTATGGGGTCATGCCATCGGCGGCATGGGTGCGATCACGCAGGCGATGGCTGCACAGGCGCGCGCGCTGGGCGTGCGCATCCACACCCAGTCAGCCGTGGCGCAGGTGAAGACGCGTGCCCGCCGTGCGCACGGCGTGGTGCTGCAGGATGGACGCGAGATCGAGGCACGCTGCGTTGCGGCCAATGTCAATCCCAAGCTGCTGTTCATGCAGATGGTGGAGGCAAGCGCGCTCGACGAGGATTTCCGCACACGCATGCGGCGCTGGAAGTGCGGCTCGGCGACTCTGCGCATGAACGTCGCGCTGTCCGAGCTGCCTGATTTCGACTGTCTGCCTGGCGCGCAGCCGCAACCGCATCATCGATCCGGCATCATCTTCGCGCCGTCGCTGGCATACATGGAGCGCGCGCATCAGGACGCCAGGCAGCACGGCTGGTCACGTGAGCCGATCGTCGAGATGCTGATCCCGAGCACGGTGGACGATACGCTGGCACCACCGGGTGCGCACGTCGCCAGCCTGTTCTGCCAGCACTTCGCTCCGGAGCTGCCGGACGGCTGCGGCTGGGATGCGCATCGGGAAGCCGCTGCCGACGCAGTCATCGACGTCGTCGACCGCCATGCACCGAACTTCAGGCGCAGCGTGCTTGCGCGCAAGATCCTCACGCCGCTCGATCTGGAGCGCGATTTCGGCCTGATCGGCGGCGACATCTTCCACGGCGCGCTGTCGCTCGACCAGCTCTTCAGCGCACGGCCGGTGCTCGGTCACGCCGACTACCGCATGCCGCTGCATGGACTGTATCTGTGCGGCTCGGGCGCACATCCGGGCGGCGGGGTGACCGGTCTTCCGGGACGCAACGCGGCGCGGGAGATCCTGCGTGATCTGAAGCGACGCAGACGGCCGTAGGGAAGATGTCGGCGCACACCGCTGCCGCTTTCTTCCGCGTGAAGCGTGCGGCGGATTTCTCTTCAGCGGGAAGGTGAGGAAGGGGATGGGGCAGCTGCCTTCCAGTCCCTCTCCACACACCTCTGCACCATGCCGTATCCGCGTGACCACAACGTACTGAAGCAGCGATCGACGATGCTTTTCGCTTCCGGCGGGTAGCCGGCCAGCGTCTCGGCGGCCGCCATGTCGGCACGGATGCACGCCTGCACGCCATCGTTTCCAAACTCGCCCATGTCGTAGACGCAGCGCAGGGTGATCTCCTGCGTCAACTCGGCCTTGTCGGTGGGAATTCCCGCGGCCATTGCCGTTCCAGCGGCAGCGAACAGCGTGCAACAGACGAGCGCCGGGATCAGGACAAGACGCATCGGTCGATCGGAAAACGTGCGCAGTTCGACTACCCCGGAAACACTGCGCCGGCCGGAACGCTGAACTCATCTACCAGCGACGGCGTGACGGTCGAGTCTGCGGCAGGTTTGAGCACCTTGCGGTAGCCGTCTGCGCTCGGGTCGAGATGGATTTCGAGTTGCCGTGCATTCAAGTCGACGAGCCACGTCTCGGCGACGCCATACCTAGCGTACAGCCTGAGCTTGTGCTCACGATCGTACCCGATCGACGTATCCGACACTTCGATCAACAGCAGCACGTCGCTCGGATCGGGAGCGGCTTGCGGATAGCCGCCCGGCTTGCGCTGGAGCAGCATGAGATCGGGCAGCAATTCCGAGCGCGATCCCAGGCGCAGCGGATTCTGGACCCGCACAATGACCGAGTGAACGAGCGGTGCGAAGAGGGTGACAAGGTGGTCGACAGCATTGGCGTGAGCGGGACCGATCGGAGCCATGTCGATGAGTTCCCCCTCGAATAGTTCGAGCCTTGCATCGGGCGGCAGCACGCCCGCCTGACCCATGCGGTGATACTCGTCTACGGTAATGCGATGCCGGGCGAGATATCCCTCGCGCTCCTCGTGAACCGAAAGTCCGGCCATATCTTTGTCCCTGCCACTGTTAATGACGAGTCTAGCACCGCCTCCGAAGCGATGTCCTCGCACAGTGTTTCACTCCCTTGAGCGAGCGCGGTCCGGCTTGTAAGTCATTTGTAGGGCCGCTGCGTGGATTGTGT
>JAHCKU010000309.1 GCA_026125625.1 Burkholderiales bacterium
GGTACGACTTCGCCGTGTACGGCTATCTGGCCACCATCCTGGCCAGAAACTTCTTCCCACCCGAAGACGAGCTCACCGCGCTGCTATCGGCCTTCGCCGCCTTCGGCGTCGGCTTCGTGGTGCGCCCGTTGGGCGGCATCCTCATCGGCCGGCTGGGCGACGTACGCGGGCGAAAGGTCGCGCTGATGCTGACCATCTTCATGATGGCGGTCGGCACGGTGATGATCGGACTGATCCCGACCTATGCCAGCATCGGTGCGTGGGCTCCGGCGCTGCTGGTGACCGCGCGTCTGCTGCAGGGCTTCGCCGCTGGCGGTGAATGGGGCGGCTCCACCGCCTTCATCGTCGAATGGGCACCGCACGGCCGGCGCGGTCTGTACGGCAGCTTCCAGCAATCCAGTCTCGCAGCAGGCCTGCTGCTGGGCTCCGGTATCGCCGCGTTGTTCAGCAGCGTACTCACGCCCGAGCAGCTGGAGAGCTGGGGCTGGCGCATCCCGTTCCTGCTCGGCGGCATCCTGGCACCGGTGGGCATCTACATGCGTCGCAACATCGACGAGACGCCGGCGTTCCGCCGTGCGCAACAGGAGCAGGCGGCGCCGGTCGCACACTCGCCGCTGGTGCTGGCCGGCAGGGCGTTCGGCTTCACCGTGCTGTGGACCAGCGCCTACTACATGATGCTCACCTACATGCCCACCTTTACCCAGAAGCACGTCGGGCTCGCGCGTAGCGAGGCGCTATGGTCGAACACGCTCGGCCTGCTGGTGCTGGTGGTGGCGATCCCGTTCGCGGGGGCGCTGTCCGATCGCATCGGACGCAAGCCGCTGCTGCTGGTGTGCTGTGTGGCGTTCGCGCTGCTGTCGCACGCGTTGTTCGACGTCATGGTGACGCAGGGATCGCTCGTCGTGGTGATCGGCGTGCAGGTGTTGTTCGCGCTGATGATCGCGTCCTTCTCCGGCCCCGGCCCGGCGGCCATCGCCGAGATCTTCCCCACGCACATGCGTTCGACCTGGATGTCGGCCGGCTACAGTCTCGCTGTCGCGATCTTCGGCGGCTTCGCGCCGTTCATCGCCACCTGGCTGATCGGCCGCACCGGCTCGCCGCTGTCGCCCACCTGGTACGTGATCGCGGCCGCTGTCATTTCCACCCTGGTCATCCTGCGCCTGCCCGAGACCGCGCATCGGGATCTGGCCTGATTCATCGCACCGTCACCGATATCACACGGAGCACGCCATGAGCGATCAACCGCACGAGCTTCAACCCTGGCAGTGGCCCGATGCGCACTGGCGCAAGCTCATCGACCAGGTGCGCGCCGGACGCGCCCTGCGCCCGGCGCACTGGCCCGGCAACGCGCGCTGCGCGCTGGCGCTGTCGTTCGACTCCGATCACGAGACCAACGAGCTGCGCGACGGCGGCAAGTCGATCGGCCGCATGGCATGGGGACAGTACGGCAACCGCGTCGGCGTGCCGCGCATCCTGAAGCTGCTGCAGCGCTACGGCGTCAAGGCCAGCTTCTACGTGCCGGCAGTGGTGGCGCTCACCTATCCGGACGAGCAACGGCGCGTGGTGGCCGAAGGACACGAGATCGGCATCCACGGCTGGATCCATGAGCTCAATTCGGTGCTGCCGTACGAGGCCGAGCGCGACCTGATGCTGCGCGCGGCGGAAACACTCGAGCGCATCACCGGCGTGCGTCCGGTCGGACTGCGCACGCCGTCATGGGATTTCAGTCCGGGCACCCTGCGCATCGAGCAGGAGATGGGGCTGCTGTACGATTCGTCGCTGATGGCGGACGAGGATTGCTACGAGCTGCTGCTCGACGGTGAGCCGACCGGCATCGTCGAAGTGCCGGTGGAATGGGTGCGCGACGACGCGGTGTATTTCATGATGCATCGCTTCCAGTCATTGCGCCCCTACACCCCGCCGGCGGACGTGTTGGATGTCTTCCGCCGCGAGCTCGACGCCGCCTACGATGAGGGCGGGCTGTGCCAGCTCACCTTCCATCCGCACATCATCGGTTACCGCTCGCGCATCTGGATCGTGGAGGAGCTGATCCGCCATGCGCAGTCGAAGGGTGACGTGTGGTTTGGCACGCATGCCGAGGTGGCGGCGTGGGTGAAGGGGCAGGGCTGAAGTGCGGCGCAGGGAGACGATGGTGACGCCGGCGCCTACTATATTCTGATTACCCACCTGGGGGGCTCTTCATTTGGTCTCGAAGCGCACATTCCGCAAGCCACGCCTGCCGGCGCGGCTGGTGGCCGTATCCTGGCGCGATCTGCTGCTGATCGGCCTGCCGGTGCTGGTAGTGACCGCAGCCCTGGCTTGGCTGGTGATCGAGTTTCTGCAGCCGGCGCCCCCCAATACGATCCGCCTGCTCGGCGGACCCGACAACAGCATCTACCGGAGCACCGCGGAGAGATACAAGCAGATCATCGAGGCCCGCGGCGTCAAGGTGGTGGTCCTGCCCTCGCGCGGCTCGCAGGACAACCTGCAGCAGCTTGCCGATCCGAAGTCGCAGGCGGACGCAGGCTTCGTGCAGGGCGGGCTGACCGACGGGGTCGACATTTCCCGTCTGGTTTCGCTGGGGAGCCTGTTCCCGCAGCCCTTGATGGTCTACTACCGCCACCACCAGCCGGTGGAAATCCTGTCGCAACTGCGCGGTAAGCGGCTGGCGATCGGGCCCGAAGGCAGCGGCACGCGCGCGCTGTCGCTCAAACTGCTGAAGGCCAACGCCATGGACGGCCCACCGACCGTGCTACTGGATCTGGCGGGACAGGAGGCGGCCGATGCGTTGGTGGCCGGCACCATCGATGTCGCGTTTCTCACCGGCGATTCGGCCACCCCGGCGGTGATGCGGGCGTTGCGTCAGGCGAAGGGCGTCGAGCTGATGAACTTCCAGCAGGCCAACGGCTACGTGCGCCGGTTGCCGTTTCTGTCGCGCTTCACGCTGCCCGAGGGCGCGATCGATCTGGGCGGGAACTATCCGCCGACCACCTATCGGCTGGTCGGACCTACCGTCGAGCTGGTCGCGCGGGACACGCTGCACCCGGCGCTCTCGGATCTGTTGATCAGGGCTGCGCAGGAGATGCACGGCAAAGCCGGCCTGTTTCGCGATGCGGGCGAGTATCCGGCACCGCTCGAACGCGACTTCCCGATCAGCGCGGACGCCCAGCGCTACTACAAGTCGGGTGCCCAGTTCTTCTACCGGCATCTGCCGTTCTGGCTTGCCAGCCTGATGGACCGGCTACTGGTGGTGCTGCTGCCGCTTGCCGTGCTCATCGTGCCCGCAACGCGGATCGTGCCGGCCCTTTACAGCTGGCGCGTGCGCTCGCGCATCTACCGCTGGTACGGCGCGCTCATCTCGCTCGAGCGGGCGATGTTGAAGGAGAACTCGCCCGAGCAACGCGAGGCCGTTCTGGCGCGCCTCGACGAGATCGAAGACGCGGTGAACGGCATCAAGACGCCGCTGTCGTTCGCCGATCAGCTGTATGTCCTGCGCGAACACATCGGCTGGGTGCGCCATCGGCTCACGAGCGGCATGTCGCAGCGCTCGGAGCGTCTGGCCGCGGTCGATCGGGGCTGAGACACGGCGCATGCCGGTTTAGTCGCCGGTCGATCTTCGTCATCGGTACACCATTTGTTAGATCCGTCTGACTACGCTGCTGTGCTGTGCAGGCAGCGTCTCGGACTGGAAGCGCTCCTGCCGAGGATTCCAAGGAAACTCTTCGCATAGGAGCAGAGCATGTCTTACCAATCCGTCGTTACACCGCGTTGGCCGCGGCTTGGAGTGCTGGTCGCAGCCGCAACGACACTTGCGCTATCCGCCTTCGTCGACGTCCAGGCTGCCGAGCGCGGCAAGTTCAAGGGCCGCTCGGTACTCGTGAGCGTGCAGTTCCATGAGATCAATGCACCGGAGGGCAACCCGGCGAAAGCGGTCCAGATCGGGGAACTCGACGGCGTGCTGTTCAACGACACCGGCAAGACCTTCCTCGACAAGGCGCACTACCAGGTGGTGTGGAAAGGCGATGGCAACGGCGCCGGGGAGTGCTTCAAGACGTTCACCGATTCGGCAGGCAAAGTGTTCGCCAACTGCGTTGGCCGGACCGGGGACAACGGTGAGGAGCAAGGCACCATCACGCTGGTCGGCGGTACCGGCGCGTACGCGGGCATAAAGGGTAAGGGCGTGTACAAGCTCAAGATGGTCTCGGAGCGTGCCATGTGGGATGTCATCGAGTTCGACTACGAAATTCCGTGATCTACACCCCCGTCATGCATGACGCATTCGTGCTGCCGATCTACAGTAGTATGTCGTCGTACCGGCACTTACATGTCGCGGTCCATGCCTCGTCGACGTCCGCAGCTCACGAAGCTCACACCTCCACGCCTGTCCGGTGTTTTGGAGCGCGAACGGCTGTTCGAGCAGCTCGATGCAGGTCGGGCGCGACGCCTAACCTGGGTCGCCGGGCCG
>JAHCKU010000031.1 GCA_026125625.1 Burkholderiales bacterium
GCGCGATTTCATTCTCGTTGATCATGCGGCGAGTTCCTCCTCGATTTCGCCGGACTGCTTCGCCTGCGCTTGCAGCCATCCGAAGCAACGTCTGATCTCGGCCAGCTGGGCGCTGCTCGTCTCGAGTGCGTTGAAGCGGCTGCGCAGCAAGCCGCCCTGCGGCACGTCGGCTGCTTTCAGATACCAGCCGACGTGCTTGCGTGCCACGCGTACGCCGGTCTCCTCTCCGTAGAAACGGTAGAGCTGATCCAGATGCTCGCACAGGATCGCGCCGATCTGCGCCAAAGTGGTGCGCGGTGCATGTCGCCCGCTGCGCAGGAAGTGCTCGATGTCGCGGAATATCCAGGGACGCCCCTGCGCCGCGCGTCCGATCATGATGCCGTCGGCGCCGGTGTAGTCGAGTACCCGCCGCGCCTGCTCGGGCGTATGGATATCGCCATTGGCGATCACCGGAATGTGCACCTGCGCCTTGACTGCGGCGATGGTGTCGTACTCGGCCATGCCGGAGAACCCGCAGGCGCGCGTGCGCCCATGCACCGCCAGCGCACGGATGCCGGCGCGTTCCGCCAGACGCGCGATGCTGCACGCGTTGCGCTGCTGCGGATCCCAGCCGGTGCGGATCTTCAAGGTCACCGGCACGTCGACGGCGGCGACCACGGCATCGAGGATGCGGCCGACCAGCGCCTCATCGCGCAGCAGGGCGGAGCCGGCCATGACGTTGCACACCTTCCTGGCCGGACAGCCCATGTTGATGTCGATGATCTGCGCGCCATGCTCGACGTTGTGCCGTGCCGCTGCAGCCATCATGGCGGGCTCCGTGCCGGCGATCTGCACCGAGACCGGCTCGGCCTCTCCGGCGTGGTCGCGGCGTCGGCGACTCTTCGCGGTGTGCCACAGATGCGGTTGGCTGGAAGTCATCTCCGACACCGCCATGCCCGCGCCCAGCCGCTTGCACAACTGCCGGAACGGCCGATCGGTCACGCCCGCCATCGGGGCGAGGACGAGATTGTTGCGGAGATGGAAAGGACCGATCTGCATCGCGGGTGTGCGCTTCCCGTCTCGCAGGGAAAGACGCGCATTGTATCCCAATCACTCCGCGCGCCGACTGTTCGTTGGCGCACGAACAGCGCTCAGGTGCCGAACGTCATGTGCCGTGCAAAGGCGCGCTTCGCCGATGGCAGGACATCGAGCAGAGTGAGCCCGCACCCACGCAGCGCACGCAACGGTGCGAGATCGTTGGAGAAGGTGCGCACCAAGCCATGGGTGATGCCGACCGTGAGTGCGCGGTCGGCCCGCCGCGCCGTGTGGAAGCGCCGTGGCAGCCCCGGATCGTCGAGCGTACCCGGCTGCGCTGCGATCATTTCGGCCAGGACGGCGGCATCGCGCAATCCGAGGTTGAGGCCCTGCCCGGCCACCGGATGCAGCGTCTGGGCTGCATTGCCGAGCAGCACCACGCGCGATGTCGTGGGCGCTGCCGCCACACGCACCTGCAACGGAAACAGCGCCGGTGCACCGCTGGCGACGAAGCGCCCGGCCCGCTCGCCGAATGCGCTCTGGAGGGCCGCGAGAAACCGGGCAGGCGCAAGCTGCACCAGCTGCGCCGCATGGTCGGCACGCGTGGTCCACACCAGAGCGTAACCCGGCTGCGACGGCAGCAAGGCAATCGGCCCGGCGGGACAGAAGCGCTCGTAGGCGCGCCCGTCGTGCGCGCAGTCGGTGACGATGTCGGCCACCACCGCGCTCTGCCGGTAATCGTGTTCGTGCCTCGGCGCCGTCGCGGCGGATGCCTGTCCGCCATCGGCGAGCACGGCAAGGCGTGCGTGGAGGATCTCGCTTCCGGCCTCGGAGTGCACCGTCACTTCGGCTGTATCCGCCGTGGCCGTGACGTGCTCGGCCCTGACGCCGTGACGCAGGGATACGCCGGCCGCCTGCGCCATGGCTGCCGTGAGGGCGGCGTGACAACTGCCGTAGGAGACCACGTAGCCCAGTGCCGGCACGCCGGCTTCCTCCGCTCGCAGCAGGGTGCGGCCCCAGCCGCCGGATTGGGATACATGGATGGTCTCGATCGGCGTGCACGGGTCGATGCACGCCCACGCGCCCAGCTTCTGCAGCAGCACCGCGCTGCCGTATGACAATGCGATGCGACGCGGGTCGTCCGGGTCCGTGCTACGCGCTTCGAGCAAGGTCACCGACAGGCCGCTGTCCGCGAGCAGCGCAGCGAGGCAGGCGCCGACCGGCCCGCCGCCGACGATCACCACATCCTGCTGGACGGGCATTACGTGAGCGCCATCACGCACGCATCAGCGCTTCGATGTCGGCGATCGCCTTCGGCGCCTGCGCGGTGATGATCTCGCACCCCTTCAGTGTCACCACCGCATCGTCCTCGATGCGCACACCGATGTTCCAGAAGCGCTCCGGCACACCGTCGCCGGGCCGGATGTAGCAGCCCGGCTCCACCGTCAGGACCATCCCCGGCTCCAGTGCACGCCACTGACCGTCGCGTTTGTAGTCACCGCAGTCGTGCACGTCCATCCCCAGCCAATGGCCGGTGCGATGCATGTAGAAGCGCCGGTAGTCGCCGGATTCGATCACGCTCTCGACGCTGCCGTGGCACAGACCCAGATCGATGAAACCCTGCACCAGCACACGCACCGCGGCATCGTGCGGGTCCTGCCACAGCTTGCCGGGCTGGACCTGAGCGATGGCTGCGGCCTGGGCCGCGAGCACCAGCTCGTAGATCTCGCGCTGCGGGCCGAGGAAGCGGCCCTGCACGGGGAACGTGCGTGTGATGTCGGAGGCATAGCCATCCAGCTCGCAGCCGGCATCGATCAGGAGCAGGTCGGATTCACTCAGCCGGGCGTCGTTGGCCACGTAGTGCAGCACACAGGCGTTGGCGCCACCGGCCACGATGGGCGTATAGGCCGGCGCCTGGGCGCCAGCGGCACGGAATTCATGCAGCAGCTCGGCTTCGATCTCGTACTCGTAGCGTCCGGGGCGCGTGGCCTGCATTGCGCGCCGATGCGCGCGCGCGGAGATGATCGCGGCGCGACGCATGGTGTCGAGCTCCGCCTCGTCCTTGATCAGGCGCATCTCGTCGAGCAGCTTGCGCACGTCGCGGATCTCGCCCGGTGCGCTGATGCCGGTGCGTACCTGGGCGCGCACCGCGTTGAGCCACTGGATCAGCCTGCCGTCCCACTCGCCGTTCTCGCCCACGTCGCAGAACAGGGTGGGCTGGTCGGCGAGCAGCTGCGGCAGGTGCTGGTCGAGCTCGGCGATGCGATAGGCCTCGTCCAGGCCGAAGGCAGCCTTGGCCGCATCCGGGCCGAAGCGGAAGCCGTCCCAGATTTCGCGCTCGAGATCCTTGTCGCGGCAGAACAGGATGGAGCGGGTGGTCTCGCCGGCGACGATGACCAGCACCGCTTCGGGCTCGGTGAATCCGCACAGGTAGTGGAAATAGCTGTCGAAGCGGAACGGGTAGTGCGCATCGCGGTTGCGTATCCGCTCCGGGGCGGTGGACAGCACGGCGAGGCCGCGCCCCATGAGCCCGGCGAGGCGCTCGCGGCGCCGGCGATAACGCGTGGCATCGATCATCGTGGCTGCCTTTTCGGAAACTTCCAATTATATTTCCCCCGTCTCGTCGCGCCGGCGCATCAGCCCGGCCACCGCGCGCTGCTGCGCATCTCCCTGCGACAATGCCTCGATGACGCGTGCGTGGTCTTCGGCCGGCCTATTCTGGCTGAGCTTGAATTTGCCCTGCATGTGCGTGATGGTGATGTCCACGCCCACCACGTTGCGCAGCATGTCGTCCATGTAGGCGGACGGCAGATCCATGCGCCAGGGCTGCGCCCGCGCTCGCTCGTACTCGTCGACCATGCGCTCGAGGAGCGCGCGCACACGGGCCGCGTCGTGTACCAGACTGGCCCTGCCGTGCACGTGCACGCTGGCGTAGTTCCAGGTCGGCACGCTCGGGTGCGTGGCGTACCACCCCGGCGAAACGTAGCAGTGCGGTCCATGGAACAGCACCAGCACTTCGCCCGATTGCGCAATGCGCTGCCAGTGACCGTTGGCACGCGAGAAGTGGCCCTCCAGCGTACCCAGCTCGCCGCGCGAGCGATCCAGCAGCAGCGGCAGATGACTCACCCAGGGATCGGCGGCATCCGGCGATATCAGCGTGGCGAAACCATGCGCCTGCACGAACGCCTGCAAGGTGGCGACGTCGTTCTGCACGAAACTTCCGGGAATGAACAGCATTCAGTGCTCGGGTCGGGATTGCCGCAGCCGGGCCTCGAGCGCATCCAGCCGGGCAGGGGTGCCGATGTCGTCCCACAGTCCGCGAAAATGCATGCCGGTGACACGCCCTTGCGCCATTGCCGTGCGCAGCAGCGGTGCCAGTGCAGCCCTGGTTCCGGGTGCGATCGCCGTGAACAGCTGCGGCCGATACACGCCGATGCCGGAGAAGGTCAGCCTGGCGCTGCCTTCGGCGACGACGCGATCGTCCTGCAGCACGAAGTCACCGTCGCGGTGATGCGCAGGATTGTCCACCAGGATCAGATGCGCCAGGCCGTCCTCGCGCAGCAAGTGTCGAGCCGGCTGCAGCAGGGTGCGGAAATCGAAGTCCGTGAACACGTCGGCGTTGACCACGATGAACGGACCGCTTCCCAGCCATTCGAGTGCGTTGGCAATGCCGCCGGCCGTTTCCAGCGCAGTCGCTTCGGGTGAATAGCGGATGCGCACACCGAACCGGCTGCCGTCGCCGAGGCGGGCCTCGATCTGCTCTCCCAGCCATGCATGGTTGATCACCACGTCCTCCAGCCCGCTGCGCGCCAGCGCCTCCAGATGCCAGACGATGAGCGGTTTCCCGCCCACCTGCAGGAGCGACTTGGGCGTGTGGTCGGTCAGCGGCCGCATGCGCTCGCCGCGTCCCGCAGCCAGGATCATGGCGCGCAGTGCGGTGCTCAAAAGCTGTAGCCTGCCTTTGCCGGCCGGCTCTCCAGCTGGTCGAGCAGGCGCAGCAGCGGATTCAGCTCGCGGTAACGCTCACAGGCGCCACGCAGATAGTGCATGACCCGCGGCATGTCCTTCAGATAGCCGCTCTTGCCGTCGCGGTGGAACAGGCGCGCGAAGATGCCGAGCACCTTGATGTGCCGCTGCACGCCCATCCACTCGAAATCGCGATGGAATACGGCGAAGTCTGGCGGTACCGGCAGGGATTGCGCGCGCGCCTTTTCCCAGTAGCGGATGGCCCAGTCCAGCAGGCGCGGCTCGTCCCAGGCGATATAGGCGTCCTTGAGCAGGGAAACCAGGTCATAGGTGATGGGACCGTACACGGCGTCCTGGAAGTCCAGGATGCCCGGTCCCGGCTGCATCACCATCAGATTGCGCGAGTGATAGTCGCGATGCACGAAGACCTTGGGCTGTGCGAGATTGTTGGCGAGGATCGCGTCGAAGCTCTCCTGCAGCGTCTGCTGCTGGCCGGCATCGAGCTGCACGCCCAGATGGCGCGTGACGTACCAGTCGGGAAACAGGCGCAGCTCGCGCAGCAGCAGCGCATGATCGTATTCCGGCAATACCGCGGGGCGTGACAGCGCCTGGATCTGCACCAGCGCGGAGGTGGCGGCATCGTACAGCGCCGGCGCGCTGTCGTCGTCGAGCGCCTGCAGGTAAGTCGTGCTGCCCAGATCGGACAGCAGCAGATAGCCGTTGTCCAGATCTTCGGCCAGGATCTGCGGCACCTGCACCCGCGCTTCGGCGAACAGGCGGGCGACCTTGACGAACGGCCGGCAGTCCTCGTGCTCCGGCGGCGCATCCATCACGATCAGGCTGCGGCCGTCATCGGTGGTGACCCGGAAATAGCGCCGGAAGCTGGCGTCTTCGGAAGCCGGAGCGTAATGATAGGTGCCGGGCGGGAAATGCTGCGCCAGCCATTGGTCGAGCGACGCGGTGCGGGTCAAATTGCTCGTTGCCTCTGCAATGCTTTTGTGAGATTTTATCGCCGAATCATGGCCGCGAGCCAGGATGGTCGTGCCGCTTCATCCGACGTGCGGCGCCAGGATGCCGCCCGTTCGAGTACCGGCTGGAGTCGCGAGCGATGGCCCTGGCATCGTCGTGCGGCGCCTGCGATCACCGCGTGCAGCATAACAACACTTGTCCCAGGCAAGGCATTGCATCGACTTTTCATCGGGCTGCTGATTTCGGTTGCCTGGCTCGTCTTCGTGCAGCCAGCGGCGGCGCAGTCCACCGGCCTCCAACCGTTCGGCGGCGGGATGGGCCTCAAGCTGGAGCCCGAACTGCTGCCGCCCGTACCCGAGGATCTCGAGGAGGATCTTCCGCTTTTTCTCGACGCCGAGCGCATCGAAGGCATCCAGGGCCAGTACCTGGAGGCAATCGGTGACGTGGTCGTGAGACGGCGCGGGCAGCAGCTGCAGAGCGACCGCCTGTCGTACTCCTTCACCGACAACGCAGTCACCGCGAGCGGGAACGTGCGCTTCCGTCGCCTCGGGGACGTGCTCACGGGGGACTACGCTTACTACGATCTGGACGACGATAGCGGGTTGGTCAACAACCCGACCTACCACTTCACACGCCTGCCTGGCGTGTCGGCGTCCCCGCTTCCGGTGCCCGGCAGCGGACGCAGCCGGGTGGCCAGCACGGCACCTCCCAGCAATGCCCGCGGCAAGGCGGAGCGCGTGATCTTGCGCGATCGCGACCGTTACCGCGCCGAGCGGGCCACGTACACCAACTGTGATGTCGGTGACGACGATTGGTACCTGGGTGTCGGCCGCCTGGACCTGGATCGTTTGCAGGACGTCGGGGTCGCGCGCAATGCCACCGTGTACTTCAAGGGCGTGCCCATCCTGTACTCGCCGTGGATCAACTTCCCGTTGAGCAGTCGGCGCAAGACCGGTTTCCTGCCGCCTGCGATCGGCACCACCAACAACAGCGGGTTCGAAGTCACCGTGCCGTTCTACTGGAACATCGCACCCAACCGCGACCTGACCTTGTCCCCGCGCCTGCTTTCACGCCGCGGGCTGCTTCTGGGCTCGGAGTTCCGCTACCTGGCTGGTGCGTACAACGGAGAGCTGCGGGCGGACTTCCTGCCCGATGACCAGGAGAAGAATGACAACCGCTGGGCGCTCGCCTTTCGTCACGCGCAGCGGTTCACCCCGCGCCTGACGGGCAGCATCAACGTGCAGCGCGTCTCGGACGACACTTACTTCGTGGACCTCGCCAATCGCGTGGCGGCGACCTCGCAGACCAATCTGCCGCAGGAGGCGTCTCTACGCTACAACGGCGACTGGTGGACCCTGCTTGGCCGTTTTCAGCGCTTTCAGACCCTGCAGGATCCGCTCTCCCCGACCACGCCGCCCTACTATCGCGTACCGCAGCTGGTGCTCAACGCCGCGCAGCAGAACGTGCGCGGCTTCGATCTGCGCTTCTACGGCGAGCTGGTCAATTTTTCTCACAGGGATCTGACGAGCGCCGTGCGTCAGATCTATTACCCGTCAGCCGAATATCGCTTCGGCGGTTCCTTCTTCTACGCCACGCCGAAAGTCGGCCTGCACTATACCGCCTATAACTACAAGGACGGCGAGCGCTCCGGCGACTCCCGCCTGCTGCCGATCGTCAGCCTCGATACCGGCATGAATTTCTCGCGGCAGGTCGAGGTGTTCGGCCGCGGCCTGGTGCAGACGCTGGAGCCGCGCCTGTATTACGTCTACATACCGTTCAGGCGCCAGGACCAGCTGCCGCTGTTCGATACTGCCATCGCCGACTTCAATCTGGCGCAGATCTTCACCGAGAATCGCTTCAACGGCTGGGATCGTATCAACGATGCCAACCAGGTCACCGCGGCCGTGACCACGCGCTTCCTGGATGCGCGCTCCGGACGCGAGTGGTTGCGCGCGATCATCGGGCAGCGCTACTTCCTGAAGGAGCAGGAGATCAGGCTGAGCGAAAGCGATGTGCGCAATTCCGATCGTTCGGATCTGCTCGCCGGTGTTTCCGGATCCATCACCCGCGCCCTGTGGGCCGACCTCGGCATGCAGTACAACCTGGACGAAGGTGAGTCCACGCGCTTCAACGCGGCGCTGCGCTATCGGCCGCAGCCGGGCAAGGTGGTGAACGCGGCCTACCGCTATACCCGCGACGTGCTCGAGCAGGTCGACCTCTCCGCCCAGTGGCCGCTCACGCGCAGATGGACAGCGCTGGCGCGCTGGAACTATTCGCTGGACGACAAGACCCTGGTGGAGGCCTTGGGCGGCCTTGAGTACAATGCCGGATGCTGGACGACACGCTTCGTGGTGCACGATTTCGTCACGTCTACCAACGAGCGCTCGCGGGCGTTCTTCCTGCAATTGGAGTTGTCGGGTCTGTCGAGCATCGGAACCAGCCCGATGCAGGTACTGGGGCAAAGCATCCTCGGTTATGGACGTTCGGCGGACCGTGCCACGACCCATGACCCCTACTATCCCGGCATGCCGGACGAGTGACATGCAGCGTATCGATCCCCTTCCATCGTCTTCCCGTTGCCGCCTTCTCGCGGGCGCGGCAGCGGTGCTCGTGTGCGCCATCCTGAGCGCGCCGCCCGGTGTTGCCCAGGAGCGGATCGATCTCCTCGACCGGGTGGTGGCGGTGGTCAACAGCGACGTGATCACCAAGATCGATCTCGAGCATGAGTTGATGATCGCCAGCGAGACCCTGCGTCGGCAGGGCACGCCCCTGCCCGCGCGCGAGGTGCTCGAGAAACAGCTTCTGGAGCGGCTGGTCACCAAGAGCCTGCTGACCCAGGAAGCGCGTCAGAGCGGCATCCGCGTGTCCGAGTCCGACGTCGACGGCGCGGTCGAGCGCATCGCCGCGGAGAACAAGATGACCGTGCCCGATCTGCGCAAGGCGATCGAGCAGGGTGGCCTCACCTTCGATCGCTTTCGCGACGATCTGCGCGGCGAGATCCTGGTGGCGCGGCTGCGCGATCGCGAAGTGGACAGCCGGGTGGCGGTGACGGACGCCGAGATCCAGAGTTTCGTGCGTGCGCAGGAGGCGCAGCCGGAGAAAGTGGACGAGTACAATCTGTCGCACATCATGATCCAGCTGCCGGAGCAGGCTTCATCGGACGAGGTGCGGCTGCGCCGCGCGCGGGCCGAAGCTGCTTTGCAGCAGCTGCAGCAAGGCACCGACTTCCGCCAGGTCGCCGTCAGCTACTCCGATGCCCCCGATGCCCTGCAAGGCGGCGAGATGGGATGGCGCGTCCCCGGCCGGCTGCCGAGCCTGTTTCTCGATGCGCTGAACAAGCTCAAGGTCGGTGAGGTCTCCGACGTTCTGCGCAGCCCGGCCGGTTTCCACATTCTCAAGCTCAACGACAAGCGCGGCAACAATACCCCGGTGATGGTGCAGCAGACGCAGGCGCGCCACATCCTCATCCGCCTGAACGAGGTGGTGTCGGAGGCCGATGCCCGCAACCGGCTCTCGGAACTGCAGGATCGCATCGAGCACGGCGCCGACTTCAGGGAGCTGGCGCGGCTGCATTCGGATGACGCCTCGGCGGCGCGTGGAGGAGATCTCGGGTGGATTTCGCCGGGCGACACGGTCCCCGAGTTCGAACGTGCCATGCAGGCGCTCAAGCCGGGCGAGGTGAGCGCGCCGTTCAAGACTGCGTTCGGCTGGCACATCGTGCAGGTGCTGGAGCGGCGCGAGCAGGACATGTCCAAGGATCGCCAGCAGCTGTCGGCGCGTCAGGCCATCCGCGCGCGCAAGGCGGACGAACAGTGGCAGGAATGGATACGCCAGCAGCGCGACAAGGCCTATGTCGAACTGCGCCTGGAGGAAAGATAGCCCTGGCGGTTTCGCGGTGAGGCGCACGCTGCGGCCGGTCGCCGGCCACCTGCCACGCCGCCGTTTCGGCCAGAACTTCCTGGCCGATCGAAGCGTAATCGGAAAGATCGTGGCGGCAATCGACCCCAGGGCTGGAGATCGTCTGATCGAGATCGGCCCGGGGCAGGGCGCCTTGACGCAGGCGTTGCTCGAGCGCATCCCGCATCTGCATGCAGTGGAGATCGATCGCGATCTGGCCGGCGGGCTGCTCGCCCACTTCACGCCGGAGCAACTATCTCTGCACGTGGGTGACGCACTCGCGTTCGATTTCGCCGCGCTCGGCGAGGACCTGCGGCTGGTCGGCAATCTGCCTTACAACATCTCGTCCCCGCTGCTGTTTCATCTTACCGATCACATCGACCGCATCAGGGATTGCCACTTCATGCTGCAGCTCGAGGTGGTCGAGCGCATGGCAGCGGCTGCCGGCAACAAGACTTATGGCAGGCTCTCGGTGATGCTGCAGTACTGGTATCGTATCGAGCGGCTTTTCCGTGTCGCGCCCGGCTCGTTCCGACCGGCCCCGAAGGTCGAATCCGCCGTGGTGAGAATGACCCCGCGGCGGCCGCTGCCGGTCATCGCGCATGACTACGGCGTCTTCACGCGCGTCGTCGCGGCAGCCTTCTCCCACCGGCGCAAGACGCTGCGCAACGCATTGCGCGATCTGGTCCCGGAACGGGCATACCAGGCGGCCGGGGTGGATCCAGCGCTGCGGCCGGAGACGCTGGGGGTGGCCGAGTTCGTCAGACTGGCCGACGCGATCGCAGTCTGCTGAAAAACTGCTGCGCGGGGCTCCGCGCGATGCGTTCCAAGCTTACGCCGACGCTGCCTTGCGCTGGATGAACTCGATCTTGTAGCCGTCGGGATCTTCGACGAAGGCGATCACGGTGGTGCCGTGCTTCATGGGGCCGGCCTCGCGCGTGACCTTGCCGCCGAGCTTCTTGACTTCCGTACACGTCTGATAGGCATCGTCGACTTCCACCGCGATGTGGCCGTAGGCGTTGCCCAGGTCGTACTTCTCCACGCCCCAGTTGTGCGTAAGCTCGAGCACCGTCTGCTCGCTCTCGTCGCCGTAGCCGACGAAGGCGAGCGTGAACTTGCCTTCGGGATAGTCCTTGCGCCGCAGCAGGCGCATGCCCAGAACGTCGGTGTAGAACTTCAGCGAGCGATCCAGATCGCTCACACGCAGCATGGTATGAAGGATTCTCACGCGCACCTCCTGCCGGTTCAGACCTCCACCAACTCGAAATCCTCCTTGCGCGCTCCGCACTCGGGGCATACCCAATTGACCGGAACGTCTTCCCAGCGTGTGCCGGCGGGAATGCCTTCTTCGGGAAGCCCGGCGGACTCATCATAGATGAAACCGCAAATGAGGCACATGAAAGTGCGATAAGCGCGTGCGTCTTCCTGAGGCATTGGAATGTTGATGTTCGGTAGGTGGAAAGATGGGTTGGAGTAGAATGCAATTCTAACAAATCCCCCTCCTCCTCCCGCTCCACCTCGAATGTCGGAAGCACCCCCTATCGTCCTGACCTTTGCCGCAAGCGACCCAAGCGGGGGCGCAGGACTGCAGGCAGATATCCTCACCTTGTCCAGTCTCGGTTGCCACCCGCTATCGGTGGTGACGGCCATCAGCGTGCAGGACACCGTAGGCGTGGAAGAGGTGATGCCTCTCGACGCCGAGTGGGTGGCCGATCAGGCACGCTGCGTTCTCGAAGACATGCCTGTGAACGTTTTCAAGATCGGCCTTCTGGGGAGCGTGGAGATCATTGCCGCGATCGCCGAGGTCGTGTCCGACTATCCCGAGGTGCCGCTGGTGCTCGATCCGGTGCTCAGCTCGGGGCGTGGTGACGAGCTGGCCAGCGAGGACGTGATCGTGGCCATGCGCGAGCTGCTCATTCCGCAGACCACGGTGCTCACCCCCAACAGCATGGAAGCCCGGCGCCTGGCGCAGGAGGAGTCGGACGAGAACGAGTATCCGCCTCTGGACGAATGCGCGCGTCGCCTGCTCAACATGGGCGCCGAGTACGTGCTCATCACCGGTACGCACGAGAATACGTCCGAAGTGCGCAACAGCCTGTACGGCCGAGACGGTCTGCTGCGTACCGACAACTGGCAGCGTCTGGCCGGCAGTTATCACGGCTCCGGCTGCACGCTGGCCTCGGCGCTGGCCGCCACGCTGGCCAACGGGCTGGACGTGCAGGAAGCGGTGCGCGACGCGCAGGAATACACTTGGCAAGCACTCAGCTTCGCCTATCGACCGGGCATGGGGCAGCACATACCGGATCGGCTGTTCTGGGCGCGTGACGATGAAGACGATGCCGAACCAGATCAGGACTGACAGGCAGTTGAGAAACCGTTGCCTGGGGTTGTACGCGATCACGCCTGAAACCACGGACGATGCGTGGCTGCTCGAGCGTGTGGAGCAGGCGCTGCGTGGAGGCGCGTCGCTGCTGCAGTACCGGGCGAAGGACGCTGATCGTCACACCCGATACAGACAGGCGCAGCGGTTGCTCGAGCTGTGCCGCAGCTTGGGCGTTCCGCTGCTGATCAACGACGACGTCCAGCTCGCACGTGACATCGGCGCCGAGGGCGTGCACCTCGGCCGCGACGATATCCATCCGCAGCAGGCGCGTGTGGTGCTGGGCGATACGGCGATCATCGGCCTGTCCTGTTACGCCGAGCTGGAGCGGCTGAGCCTGGCAGATCGGTCAGGTGCCGACTATGCCGCTTTCGGCAGCTTTCATCCCTCCGTGATCAAGCCCGCAGCGGTGCGGCCCTCGCCCGACATCCTTGCGCATGCCAGGCAACGCAGCGCGCTTCCCCTGGTGGCCATCGGCGGCATCACGCCGCAGAACGCGCCGGCGCTGATCGAGCGCGGAGCGGATGCACTCGCGGTCATCAGTGCGCTGTTCCACGTGCCCGATACGTTCGCCGCGGCGCGTGCGTTTGCGGCGTGCTTCGCGCCTCGTCCTTGCGAATTCAATTTGTCATGAAAACACGTAATCAGACGCTGTTCGAACTTTCCCAGCAGGTGATCCCGGGCGGGGTGAACTCGCCGGTGCGCGCATTCCGTTCCGTGGGCGGAACGCCGATTTTCTTCGAACGGGCGCAAGGCGCCTATTTCTGGGATGCCGATGGCAAGCGCTACATCGACTACGTCGGATCATGGGGACCGCTGCTGCTCGGTCATGCCCATCCGGCCGTGGTGCAGGCGGTGCAGCAGGCGGCCGCGCAGGGATTGAGCTTCGGTGCGCCGACCGAGGCCGAGTATGAGCTGGCTCTCCAGCTCACCCGTCTCCTGCCCTCGCTCGAGCTGGTGCGCCTGGTCAGCTCCGGCACCGAGGCGACCATGAGTGCGATTCGCCTCGCGCGTGGATTCACCGGACGCAACAAGATCATCAAGTTCGAAGGCTGCTACCACGGTCATGCCGATTCGCTGCTGGTCAAGGCCGGTTCCGGTGCCCTGACCCTGGGCGTGCCCACATCCGCAGGCGTGCCGGCCGAGATCACCATGCACACGCTGGTGCTCGACTTCAACGATCTCGACGGCGTCGAGCGTGCATTCACCCAGCACGGCGGGGACATTGCCGGCATCATCGTCGAGCCGGTAGCGGGCAACATGAATCTGGTAGCCCCCGCGCCGGGCTTCCTGCAGGGATTGCGCGATCTGTGCACGCGCCATGGTGCGGTGTTGATCTTCGACGAGGTCATGACCGGCTTTCGCGTCGGCCTCCACGGCGCACAGGGTCTGTATGGCATCCAGCCGGATCTCACCACGCTGGGCAAGATCGTCGGAGGTGGAATGCCGCTCGCCGCCTTTGGCGGGTGCCGCGACATCATGCAATGCATCGCTCCGCTGGGTCCGGTGTATCAGGCCGGTACGCTGTCGGGCAATCCCGTTGCCGTAGCGGCCGGGCGCGCAACCCTGTCCCTGCTGCAGGCGCCTGGTTTCTACGATGCGCTGGTGCGTTCGACGCAGACGCTGGTGGAGGGCCTGCAGGCAAAGGCACGCGCGGCAGGCCGCGCGTTCTCGGCGCGGGCCATAGGCGGCATGTTCGGCGTGTTTTTCAGCACCCAGCCGCCCGCCAGCTACGCGGAAGTGATGAAGGCCGATCGCGAGGCCTTCAACCGCTTCTTCCACGCCATGCTGGACGAAGGGGTGTATCTGGCGCCCTCGGCATTCGAGGCTGGCTTCGTGTCCGCCGCGCACGGCGCGCAGGATCTGGCCGATACCATCGCCGCTGCGGGCCGGGCGTTTGCCCGGCAAGCCTGAAAGGCTACTACTGCAGGCCCTGGACGTACTCCGCGACTGCAGCGATCTCCGCATCGCTCATGCGCGCAGCAATCGAGCGCATCATCGCGCTGTCGTCATTGGTCCGCTCGCCAGCCCGAAACGCCTTCAGCTGCGCGATGGTGTAGTCGGCATGCTGGCCCTTGAGGCGCGGATACTGGGCCGGGATGCCGGCCCCGGACGGGGAGTGGCATCCGGCACAGGCCGCGGTGCCATTGTCGGCGTTGCCGCCGCGGTACAGCTGCTGCCCGGCGCGGGCGACCCCGGCGTCGCGGGCCGTGCCCTGATGCGCCTTCTGGCTGGCATAGTAGGCGGCAACGTCCTGCATGTCCTGCTCCGACAGGCTGGCAGCCATGCCGTTCATGATCGGATTCTGCCGATCGCCGGACTTGTAGTTGCGCAATTGCTTGACGATGTATTCGCTATGCTGGCCGGCGAGCACCGGATTGGCCGTGATCGGGCTGTTGCCGTCCACGCCATGACAGGCGACGCACACGCCAGTCGCGATGGCGCGCCCTTTCGCGGGATCGGGCTTGCCCTCCTGTGCGAGCGCGGGGGTGGCGAGTATGGCAGCGAGCAGAACGCTCGCACGCAGGCACTTCATCGTTACTCCTGTGATCTGCACCGCAGTGATCCGCGGCAACCGGCACGCATTCTAGCAGGCTGCTGCAAAACTACCGTGCGGGGGCTGATGGGGAGGTGTGCGGAGCCGGGTCCTGGATGACCGGGGATCCTCATGTACCTCTGCGTACATTACGATTCCCCCCGCTTCCGCGTTCGTAGATCGGACCTACCCTGCCCGAGCCCCCGTTCGCGACATTTTCAACAGCCTGCCGGCGTATCGGCCCTTCCCGCAACCATGGATTCCTTCCCGTACCTGCTGCAGAACGCGCAATTCGAGTTCGGCGCTGCACGGTTGTCGCAGCTGCCGGCCGACAGCGGCCGGGAGGTTGCGTTCGCCGGGCGCTCCAACGCCGGCAAATCGAGTGCGATCAATACCCTGACCGGGCGCAAGCAACTCGCCTTCGTCAGCAAGACGCCAGGGCGCACGCAGCAGATCAACTACTACCGGGTCGCGCCGCAGCGTTATCTGGTGGATCTGCCGGGGTATGGCTTCGCCCGCGTGCCGGCATCGATCCAGCGCAGCTGGCAACAGGTGCTCAGCCGCTATCTGCAGCAGCGGCAGGCGCTGTGCGCCCTGACGCTCATCATGGATGCCCGTCATCCGCTGAGGGATCTGGATCGGCAGATGCTCGGCTGGTTCGAACCCACCGGTAAACCGGTGCTGGTGCTGCTCACCAAAGCCGACAAACTCAATCGTCAGCAGCAGGCGCAGGTGCTGCGTACCGTCGCGAACACGCTCGCTGCACGTCATCCCGCCTGCACCGTGCAATTATTCTCCAGTGTTTCGAAGCTGGGCGTGGAGGCGGCACGGCGCTTCATCGTCTCGCATCTCGGCGGACCGGACGATGAGGCGGTTGCCCCGGCGTAAAATCGTCGGTTGAGAAAAAAGAAAACCCCCGGTCAAAGGGGAAAAAACCGGGGGTAAAAAGCCTCAATTTGGGATCAAGGCACCCGCTCAGGGAGGAAAAGCGGGAGACGTCACCGTCTACGAATGAGAGTTCAGCCGAACCCGAATAGTTCCCGCATTGCAAAGCCCGATCTTCT
>JAHCKU010000310.1 GCA_026125625.1 Burkholderiales bacterium
TCGTCGCCACCATCTATGGCGTGGGATCGGCGAATCTGTTTTTCCTGCCGGTGGCGAACAAGCTCAAGGCCCAGATCGCTCGCCAGGTGCGGTTGAGGGAAATGATCGCGGACGGCATGGAGGCGATCGCGTCCGGGGAGAATCCGCGCAACATCGAGCTGCGGCTGGAGGGTTATTTTGTCCGGTGAGGACGAGGGCACGCCACAGCCGGCGCAGCCCCGACCCGCGCCGGTGCGCCGCCGCCGCGGTCGCCGATCTGCGCAGTCCGAGCATGCCGAGAACGCTGACCGCTGGCTGGTGAGCTATGCCGATTTCATCACGCTGCTGTTTGCCTTCTTCGTGGTGATGTATGCCATTTCCCAGGTCAACGAGGGCAAGTACAAGCTGCTGTCCGACGCGCTGATCCAGGCATTCAAGCCGGAGGCATCACTGCATGGCACCTCCACCGCCAATCGGGTCATGCCCGGCGAGGGTGTGCGCAGTGCCGCCGAAGAGGGTAAGGCGCGCCTGGACAAGATCGCGCAGGAGCTGGTGACTTCGCTCGGCGATCTGGTGAAGACCGGGCAGGTGCGGGTGACCGAGAGCGGCCTGGGCCTGGCCATCGAGATCAACGCCAGCGTGCTGTTCGAATCGGCTCAGGCGGACTTGATGGCACAGGCCACGCCGGTGCTCGCCAGCCTGGCCGAGGTACTGATCCCGCTGCCCAACGACATCCAGGTCGAGGGCCACACCGACAGCGATCCCATCAGCAACACTCAGTTCCCATCCAACTGGGAGCTGTCCGCGGCACGCGCCGGCAGCGTGGTGCGCCTGTTCAATGCCGCGGGCGTGGCTTCGGTGCGTCTGGTGGCAGTTGGCTATGCGGATACACGCAACATCGCTGCGAACGATACGCCGGAGGGGAGGGCGCGCAACCGGCGCGTTACGGTCATGATCCTGCCGGAGAAGATGCGCAACGCTGCTTCCGTTCCGCCCGTCCAGCCGTCAGCCGCTGCACCGGCAGCGCCCGCGCAGTAGTTTTTTCGACGGTCTGGATTTTCGCTGGCTGGGTGCGCCGGCGAGCGCGGCGCGAATCAGGCCTGGCCGAGCTTGCGATGGCTCGATGCCAGCACGTTCTGACCGTCCGGTCCGTACACGCTGTGCCGGCGTGCAGCCGCGCTCAAGGCGTCCAGTGCGGCGCGATTGTGCGTCATGCGTACCGAGAGCAGCTCACCGTTGGAATGGTTGAGGCTTTGCGCACGGTGGGCCACTGCCAGCAGTTCCTGCCACGAGGCCGCGACCGGCTCGTTCTCTGCCCCGCGCCGGGCGGCGAGATGTGCGCCCAGATCAGCAGGCGTGCGGGCATCCAGGCCGAGGGTATGCAAGGCGTCGGTGCGAGCCTGCGCCAGATCGGCAAGCCGCTCGATCGCCTGCGATTTCGCGTCCGACAGCGCCAGCAGCCGATCGGCGTCGGCGCTCAGGAGTGCAGTACGCTCCGCCTCGAGGATGTCGCACAGCTGCTCGAAACCGCTGATTTCTGCGCGCAGTGCGTCGATGAGGGAAGCATGCGCACTCACGAGCGGACCGACAAGGCGTGCGTGCGCTGCGGAAGTGCGGGATCAGGCCTGCTGGTTGACCAGCAGCTCGCGCACGGTCGAAAGCAGCTTGTCGGCCACCACTTCCGAGTCGATCTGGAAGCGGCCTTCGGAAATCGCCTGCTTCACGGCATCGACGCGGGCCGCATCCACCACACTTACGTCGTTGAGCATCTTCTCCAGCTGGGCCAGCTGAGCCGACAATGACGTGATCTCGACCTTGTCACGGGCGGCTGCAGGTGTCGCAGGAGTCTGCGGCCCGCTGGCCTTTCCGGCCGACACGTCCCCAACACCGGTCGGGTTGACCGGCTTGATGGAACCACCACCATTGATTTTCACCAGCTTGTCCCTCGTCTTGGCGTATCCGATCAGGCGATACGCAACATGAAGCCAATTACCCTGAGACAGTTACGGCACCCGGATCGGGTTCTTTAGCGCGTAATCCCCCACAGGCGTAAAACCGGCATCGTAGTCTGGTCCGGGCCGATCTTCAACCGCGGCGTCCATGACGCGGCGTGCCGGGGAAGCACTGAACGCCTCTCGCGCCGCGCGTTGCCCCAGGGGTGGATGGATGCAGGCGGCGCGACGCAACCAAGGTTGGAACCTTCCCTAACGGACTTCCACGACACCGGGTGCCGTGGCAATGCCCTTGACCACCTTGCCGGCCGGGGTGCGCACCCGAGCGGGCGAACCGCGTGCAGCGTTGTTCAGGGCACGTCCTTCACCGGAGACACGAAAGCCCTCGCCCACGTACAGAATCTGTACCTGCTGCCCTTGTGTGACTACGGTGGCACCGCGCAGCATGTCGGGCCGCAGGGTCGCGCCTGCGGGCAAAGCCGCCACCGCGGTCTTGCCCACGGCTTGTACAGGGTCGGTCAGTACGCCGAGCGGGAGTTGCGTCAGATCCAGGGTTTTGCTGGACAGGTCTGCCGCGGCGACCTTCTCGCCTCTGCCCAGCGCACGCGTGGTGACCAGCACCGGAGCCAGCACGCGAACCGTGATCGGGACGTTGATGGTCCAGCCGCCCGCCTCCTGGCAGCGTACTGCCACACTGGTCCTGCCCCACAGGCGTGTTCCGCTGGCGAGATAAGCCTGCGTGCGGCCACAGGCGAACAGCCGGGTACGCGGATCCAGCGCATGGACATCGATCTCTACCTGCCCCTGCTGATCGGCGGTGTGCGCGCGGGCGAACTCGACCGCCATGCGTTCGATCTCCGAGAGCGGGTGCAAGGGCCTGTTGGTCTGGGCGTGCACGAAGGTGGTGATGCCGAGCGCAGCGGCGACCAGTGCGCCGGACAAAGCGGTTACCCCGCGCTGCACAATCCATTTCATGCGTGGGCACGCAGCAGTAGCACACAGGTAGCGTGATGCCGGCGAGTACGTGGTCATAAAGTAGCGTGGCGGCCGGACGTTAATTTCTCACCTATTATCGGTCCCTATGGCCGCACTGACCAATCCTACCGATCTGGCACGTGAAACGCTGAAGCTGCTCGCGGCGCGTCGTATTGCTCCAACGCCCGAGAACTTCACGCGTCTCTACCATGAGATCGCGGGCACCCGCCCAGCGCGCGAAAGTGCCGAGGATCGCGCTGTGGACGCCATCCGCCAGGCTGCCGATGCCTATCCGGCGCTGACCGCGCTGCAGCGCCTGGCCCGCAACCTGGAAGAGCGCGACTACACGCACTTCAGTGCCTCCCTGGTCAGTCTGGCCGGCGGCAAGGATAGCAACGTCAGGCATGAATGGGGCCTGCTGCTCAAGGATCTGCTGCGTCGGCTGGATTCGCGCCAGACCGGAACCAGCCATGCGCGCAAGCGTGAGGCCCTCGAGCGGGTGCTGATCGGCTTTTCCAGTGATGCGCAACTGTTCGACAAGCTGGAAGCGTTGCAGCGGGCCTGGGCCGAGGCTCCGGAAATGGCGACCAATCCGCATGTGGATCTGTCGCGCGTCACGCTTGCGACCGGCGAATTCACGGCCGTGCCCGATGCCGGTGCCCCGATCAGCATGTCGGCCCAGGCGGGCAACATCCGTCAGCTCAAGGAACTGCTGGCACAGACTCTGGAAGTGGGCGTGGCTGCGCGCCTGGAGCGTTTCCCGCCATTGGCCGAGGAGGCGCACAAGCTGGCCCGCATCGCCCGCGAAGGCAACGGTCCGGATCTGTGGGGCAAGTTCTCCACCTTGCTGCGGCAGTTCTTCTTCCGCCTGGAGATACGTGGGGAAGCGGATGCGGAGCTGCTCGACGGCCTGCTGCGGCTGGTGGGGCTCCTGCTGAACAATATTGACGAGCTGATAGAGGAAGACCAGTGGCTGTCCGGGCAGCTGAAGGTGGTCCGCGAAGTGATACGGGAACCGCTGACCACCGACAAGATCAACGAAGCCGAGCGTAGATTCAAGGAAGTCGTCTACAAGCAGGGCCTGCTCAAGCATAGCCTGGAGGAGGCGAAGGGCTCGCTCAAGAGCCTGATCGCCACCTTCGTGGAACGGCTCACCGAGGTGTCGGCGACGACCTCCGAGTACCACGAGAAGGTGAGCGGATATATCGATCGCGTGGCGCAAGCCAATGACATGAACAGCCTGAAGCTGCTCGTCGACGAGCTGATGGCCGATACCCGCTCCATGCAGGTGGACATGCTGCGCTATCGCAATGAGATGGTGGACGCGCGGCAGCAGGCGGAGCAGGCCGAATCGAAGGTGCGCAAGCTCGAGGCCGAGCTGGAGCAGGTGAGCGAGCAGGTCAGCCAGGACCAGCTCACCGGCGCCTTGAATCGACGTGGGCTGGAGGAAGCCATGCAGCGCGAGATGGCGCGCTCTGCGCGCAATGACGCGCCGCTGTCGGTGGCCATCCTCGATCTGGACAACTTCAAGCATCTCAACGATACCTACGG
>JAHCKU010000311.1 GCA_026125625.1 Burkholderiales bacterium
CGTGAGCAGATCCTGAGCGATTTCCTGGCACGCAAGGAGCACTTGGTTACCGGGACGATCAAGCGTCTCGAGCGTGGCAACGCGATCGTCGAATCGGGTCGCATCGAAGCGATACTGCCGCGTGATCAGATGATCCCCAAGGAGAATCTGCGGATTGGTGACCGCGTGCGTGCCTTCCTGCTCAAGGTCGACCGCAGCAATCGAGGGCCGCAGCTGGTTTTATCGCGCGTGGTGCCGGAATTCCTGGTCAAGCTGTTCGAGCTCGAGGTACCCGAGATCGAGGAGGGAATGCTGGAGGTGAAGGCGGCTGCGCGCGACCCTGGGGTCCGGGCGAAGATCGCGGTGCGGTCGAACGATCCACGCATCGATCCGATCGGCACTTGCGTCGGCATGCGCGGGTCGCGTGTTCAGGCAGTGACCTCGGAGCTCGCCGGCGAGCGCGTGGACATCATCCTCTGGTCCCCTGATCCGGCTCAGTTCGTCATCAACGCACTCGCTCCGGCCGAAGTGGTGAGCATCGTCGTAGACGAAGACCGCCAGAGCATGGATATCGTCGTCGATGAAGAGAATCTTGCCCAGGCCATCGGCCGCAACGGCCAGAACGTGCGCCTGGCGAGCGAGCTGACCGGCTGGGAACTGAATATCATGACCGAGGAGGAATCGAAGCGTAAAAGCGAGGAGGAAACCGCATCGATCACCTCGTTGTTCATGGAGAAGCTGGACGTCGATCAGGAGGTCGCTGAAATCCTCGTGCAAGAAGGTTTCAGCACCTTGGAGGAGATTGCCTATGTGCCCATCAACGAAATGCTCGAGATCGAGCAGTTCGACGAAGAGACGGTCAACGAGCTTCGCAGCAGGGCGCGCAATGCGCTGCTGATGCAGGCGATCGCATCCGAGGAGAAAGTCGAGGGCGTGGCAACCGATCTACAGACACTGGAGGGCATGGATTCGCAGACCGCTCGTGTTTTGGCGAGCAAGGGAATCACCACTCAGGAAGAGCTGGCTGAACTGGCAATGGACGATCTGGTGGAGTTGACAGGCATGGATACAGAGCGCGCGAAGTCGCTCATCATGGCCGCACGCGCACCTTGGTTTGCCTGATGCGTGTACGCCTGTACAGGGATCACCGGTAGGAGCAGGAATATGGCCCAGACAAACGTTGCTCAATTCGCGAAAGAACTCGGTGTTCCCTCGGCGATGCTATTGGAGCAACTCCAGGCTGCTGGAGTAGGGAAGAAGCTCGTCGAGGACACCATGCTCACGGAGCAGGACAAGACCCAGCTCCTCGAGTACTTGCGTCGTGTCCATGGGACGCAGGAGGGCAAGAACAAGATCACTCTGACGCGTCGTCACACGAGCGAAATCAGAAAGGCCGATGCAACGGGCAAGGCACGAACCATCCAGGTGGAGGTCCGTAAGAAGCGCGTATTCGTCAAGCGTGATACGCCTTCTGCCACCGAGGTGGTCGAACAACCCAGTGCGTCAATGCCAGTGGATGCGCAGGAAGTTGCTCTACGTGAGGAAGAAGCACGCAAGCAGGCCGAACTGATTGCCCGTCAGGCAGCTGAAGCCGCCGAGAAGGCCGAGCGCGAGAAGAAGCGTCGTGAGGAAGCGGCTGCTGTCGTGGAACAAATCCAGGCGGAGACAAGTCCGCCTGCGGCACCGGCAGAGGCCGCACCGGCGGTGCCGGCGACAAGCCCGGAAAAAGTCGAGGCGCCGGCAAAAGCCGAGGCCAAACCTGCAGGAACGCTGCACAAGCCCGCAACCAAGCCTGCCGGTGCCACCGACAAGAAGGTCGCCAAGAAACCGGGTAAGGACACGAACTGGCGCGACGAGGCCAACAAACGTCGAGGCATCAAGACTCGCGGCGACGAAGGTGGTGCAGCCGGATGGCATGCGCGCAAGGATCGCCATGGCCGCTCGAGGAGCGATGCGCCGGTGCAGCACGCGTTCTCGCTGCCGACCGAACCCGTCGTGCACGAGGTCCTTATTCCCGAAACGATCACGGTTGCCAACCTCGCGCAGAAGATGTCGGTCAAGGCGGCCGAAGTGATCAAATCGCTGATGAAACTGGGCACCATGGTCACCATCAACCAGGTCCTGGATCAGGATACGGCCATGATCGTGGTCGAAGAGATGGGCCATGTCGCCAAACGCGCCAAGCTCGACGACCCCGAGGCTTTCCTGACGGAAGCCTCGCAAGCGTCCGGGCCGGACGAGCCGCGCGCGCCGGTGGTCACCGTCATGGGTCACGTCGACCACGGCAAGACTTCGCTGCTCGACTATATCCGGCGCTCGCGCGTGGCCAGTGGTGAAGCCGGTGGTATCACGCAGCATATCGGTGCCTATCACGTCGATACTCCGCGTGGTGTCATCACCTTCCTGGACACGCCCGGTCACGAGGCATTCACCGCCATGCGTGCGCGTGGTGCCAGAGTGACGGACATCGTAGTGCTGGTGGTCGCTGCCGACGATGGTGTGATGCCGCAGACCGTGGAGGCGATCCACCATGCCAAGGCGGCGAAAGTGCCGATCGTCGTGGCAGTGAACAAGATCGACAAGCCCGAGGCGCAGCCCGAGCGCATCCGCCAGGAACTGGTGGCGCATCAGGTGGTGCCGGAAGACTGGGGTGGAGACACCATGTTCGTGGAGGTCTCGGCGAAGACGGGCAATAACATCGATTCGCTGCTGGAATCTCTGCTGCTGCAAGCCGAAGTGCTGGAATTGAAGGCACCCAAGGCCGCACCAGCGAAAGGCATCGTCATCGAGTCCAAGCTGGACAAGGGGCGAGGTCCTGTGGCTACGATCCTGGTTCAGTCCGGGACCCTGCATCGTGGGGATATCGTTCTTGCTGGTGGCGTATTCGGTCGCGTGCGCGCCATGCTCGACGAGGCGGGACGGCCGGTGCAGCAGGCCGGTCCTTCGATCCCGGTAGAGATCCAGGGTCTGTCGGACGTGCCGACTGCGGGCGAGGAAGTGGTGGTTCTGGGCGATGAGCGTAAGGCGCGCGAGATCGCGCTGTTCCGTCAAGGCAAGTTCCGCGACGTGAAGCTGGCCAAGCAGCAGGCTGCAAAGCTCGAAGGCATGTTCGATCAGATGGCCTCGGGAGAGACCAAGACCCTTTCCCTGATCATCAAGGCCGACGTGCAAGGCTCGGTGGAGGCGCTGACGCATGCGCTGCAGAAGCGGTCTACGGGCGAGGTCAAGGTGAACGTCGTGCACAGCGGCGTGGGTGCGATTACCGAGTCCGATATCAACCTTGCATTGGCCTCCAATGCCGTCGTGATCGGATTCAACACACGCGCAGATGCCACGGCCAAGAAGCTGGTGGCATCGCACGGCGTGGACGTGCGCTACTACAACGTCATCTATGACGCCGTGGATGAGGTCAAGGCCGCGATGTCCGGCATGCTGGCGCCGGAGAAGAAGGAAAACGTGACCGGCCTGGTAGAGATCCGGCAGGTGTTCCACATCTCCAAGGTCGGGACGGTGGCGGGATGCTACGTGCTGGAAGGCTCGGTCAAGCGTGGTTCGCACGTGCGCGTCCTGCGCGACAGCATCGTCATTCATACGGGAGAGCTGGATTCGCTCAAGCGCTTCAAGGACGATGTGCGCGAGGTCAAGGCCGGCTTCGAGTGCGGCTTGTCGCTGCGCAGCTTCTCCGACCTCAAAGTGGGCGACCAGTTGGAAGCCTTCGAGGTGGTGGAGATCGCCCGCTCACTGTAGCGGATTTGCATGCCGCGCGACTTCTCCCGTGCATCGAGGCTTGCGGATCAGATCCAGCGGGAACTGGCTGAACTGATCCGCACGCAGATGCGCGACCCGGGTGTCGGGCTGGTAACGGTGACGGCCGTCGAAGTCAGTCGTGATCTTTCACATGCCAAGGTCTTCGTCAGCTCACTGCAGGGCGACGAGGCATTGCAGGAGAGCCTGCACGCACTCACCCGTGCCGCAGGCTTCCTGCGCAGCAAGCTCGCCCACCTGCTGAAAACGCGTACGGTACCGGAACTGCATTTCGTGCACGACGAATCGGTCGAGCGTGGGGTGCGATTATCGCGTCTCATCGATGAGGCGGTGGAGTCCGACCAGGCGCACGGGCGCGATTCGACCTGACCGGTCGCACATGAGGCGCAAGGGCAACGCCATAAGCGGTGTGTTGCTGCTGGACAAGCCGCCCGGCATCAGTTCCCATGCTGCTCTGCAGAATGCCCGGCGTGCGCTGGAGGCCGCCAAAGCCGGGCACACCGGTACGCTCGACCCGCTCGCAAGCGGATTGCTGCCGATCTGCCTGGGCGAGGCAACCAAGTTCACTGCGTCGCTGCTGGATGCGCGCAAGACTTATTGCGCGCACGTCATGCTTGGCATTTGTACGACGACCGGGGATGCCGAGGGCGAGATCGTTTCCAGTGCGCCTACTGCCCATCTGGATCCGGTGCAGATCGAGCGAGCACTGGC
>JAHCKU010000312.1 GCA_026125625.1 Burkholderiales bacterium
GCAGTGGGTGGGACCTTTCCCCAACCATGCGCCATCGCTACAAGTGGTCACGGGCGGCAGCTCGGATTTCGGTTTCGGCGGCAGTACCACACCCGCACTGGCGGCCATCCTCGCCGGCTCGCCGCTGGTGTTTACTCTGTTCTCCGTGGTCGAACCGCGCAGCACCGCCATCATCGCCAAGGACGGCTCGGGCATCGATCGGGTCGAGGATCTGGTCGGCAAGTCGGTGGCGGTCAACCGCTCGGGCCTGGGTGAATTCCTGCTCGTCGCCGCGCTGGAGAAGCACGGCGTGGATCGCCGCAAGGTGCGCTTCGTCTACCTGAACCCGCCGGACGCGGGGCCTGCGTTCGCGCAGGGCAAGGTCGACGCCTGGTCAATGTGGTCGCCCGGCGTGGACATCGCACGCAGCGAGTACAAGGCGCACGACATTTTCTTCGAAGGTCGCGACCTGGACTTCCTGATCGACTTCAGCTGCTACGTCACCTCGCGCCGATTCGCGCAGGACAACCCGGCTATCGTACGGGCGGTCAATGCGAACTACATCGAGGAAGGCAAATGGGCCACGGCCCATCCGCAAGAGGCTGAGACCATCGCCCAGAAAGAAGGCCGCTATAGCGACGCGGTGCGCGACCACCAGGTTGCCTACCGGCGCCGTTACGCATTCCACGACGTGGACGATGCCGCCTTCCTCGAGCGATTCCAGCAGGCGGCCGACTGGCTGACCGAACGCAAGATCCTGCCCAAGGCGGTCAAGGTGGCCGAGCACCTGGCCAGGCTTTGACCGCGCGGCACGGCGTCTACAAGTTTCGGGTGCGCCCATGGGCGATATCTGCTCGACGATCGCTAACCCATCCCTAAGGCCGACGCCACTACCGTGCGCCGCGAGTGACGATGCGTACGGTATTTCGACAGAAGCCCCGAATCGGGATCCGACTTCGTCATAGTAGTCGTACTGCTATCCATCTGACTGGAGGTTTCCAATGCGCATCCCATTTCTGCTATTCGTGTCGCTCCTGCTGTCCTGCCTTTCCGCTTCGGCCGTGGAACCCAGCCAAGATCTAGCTCGGATCACGGTGATCGTGACGGACTACTGTGCCGCCTGGAGCGAACCTGAGCCGGCTAGACGGCTCGCCCTGCTTCAGAAAACCTGGGCTGAGAAGGGGACGTACACCGATCCCACCGCCATAGTGGAAGGCCGGGATGCGCTGCACCAGCATATCGGCAAGTTCTTCGAGCAGTTCCCCGGTGCGAAGATCGTGCTCTCCAGTGGCGTGGATGTGCATCATGACAAGCTACGGTTCGGCTGGCAGCTGGTCGCTGGGGATGGTTCGATTGCTCTGGAAGGGATGGACTACGGTGAACTCGATGAAAATGGCCTGATCCAGAGGATCGTCGGCTTCTTTGGCCCGATGCCTGTGAAGCCCTGAACGGCTGCGGCGAGGATCGCCTGGCTGCCATCGCAGCGTCCTTTGGCGCTCCTCCCTCGAATGAACGCCATCATGTAACCTCCTGGTCCAGCGACCCGTTCCGGGAGGGTTCACCAACGTGCGCAAAGCCGTTATGGCCAAACTCGGGAAGCCGCGCCTCTTCAGCGTCGTGCCCAGAAGGCGACTTTTCGGTTTCCTGGACGAGCAGGTGCAGCACCCGGTGGTATGGGTCGAAGGACCACCCGGGGCCGGCAAGACCACTCTCGTCGCAAGCTATCTGGAGTCGCGCCAGTACCGCACTATGTGGTATCAGCTCGACCGTGACGACGGGGACGCATCGACCTTCTTCTATTTCCTGAGCCTCGCTGGCGCGGGGCGAGGCCGCCCACTGCCGCTGCTGACGCCCGAGTACTTGCCTGACATCGAGGGGTTCTCGCGCCGCTTCTTCCGGAGCTTCTATCAGCGGCTCGGCACGGGCACGTTGGTCCTGGATAACTATCACCATCTCCCGCAACCGTCGCCCGTGCACAGTCTGCTGGCCCTGGCTCTATCGGAGGTTCCCGAAGGCGTGCATGTGTTCGTGATCAGCCGGTCGCCGCCGCCGCCCCAGATGGCACGCCTGCATGCGAACGGCGTGCTCACGGTGGTTCCATGGGAAGAACTGCGGTTGAGACAGCCCGAATCGCGCGCCATCGCGCTCGCGCGCGGCATCACCGACGCTCTCACCATCGCGACATTGCACGAGCGGGCCGATGGCTGGGTAGCCGGACTCACGCTGATGCTCGAGCGCGTGCGGCGGGGCGTGGAAGAGATCGAACGCCTTCCAATGATCGCCCAACACGCCGTCTTCAACTATTTCGACGGCGAGATCTTCCAGCCACTGACACCGAGAGAGCAGCTGGAACTGCTGATGTTCTCGCTACTGCCATGGGTCAGCGCCGACATGGCAGCGCGCCTCAGCGGTAATCCGGAAGCCTGGCGCACACTCGATCTCCTGTACCGCCGTCGGCTGTTCACTGATCGCCGCGCCAAGGAGCGGTCGATCCGCATCGCCATCCCCGGCCGGGTGGAGGCCCGTCGTGTGGTCGAGTGGGTCTACCAGTTCCACGATCTGTTCAGGGCCTTCCTGCGGGAGCGGTTCGACGCGTTTGTCGACGAAGAAGCACGAAGCATTGCCGTACGATCGGCGGCCGCTCTGCTGGCGGAACGCGACTTGTTCGAGGAAGCGGTAGGCCTGTATGCGGAGAACGCAGCATGGTGTGAGTGTGCGACGCTAATCGAAGCTCAGGCGTATACCCTGCTTGCCCAGGGGCGGTGGGAGACCCTGCTGCGCTGGATCGCCGGGCTTCCGCCCGACCTCGAGCGGGAGTCGCCGTGGATCCGGTACTGGAAGGGTCGCGCGCTGATGTCCGCGAACCATGGCGATGCGCGGCCAGCGCTGCACGAGGCGTATAAACGGTTTCTGGACACGGAGGACGTCACCGGACAGCTCGTCAGCGTGGCGGCTATCGTGTGGACCCTCTTTCTTGAAGCAAGGGCCGCCGAGCAGATTCGGAATTGGGTCTCGGTGCTGAACCGTCTCCTGGACCTCTGCCCTGCGTATCCCGACGCCAGTGTGGAGATCACGGTCCTCTCCTCGCTGCTCGTTGCCACCATGTGGAATGAGCCGTCACATCCGCGGCTGCACTCCAGTGCCCAGCGCCTGCTGGCGCTCATGGATTCGGACGCTGCCGACAGCGAGAAGGTGACGGCGGCGGCGTTCGTTCTGCAGTACGTCAGGGCAACCTTGCAGTTCGACATCGGCGACCGGATCGTCGAGCGCACGGACCGGCTCCTTGCACGAGCAGATGTGACACCCGCCGAACGCGCCAATTGGGCTGTGGGCCGAGCCTGTCACCTGTACATTACGGGTAAAGACACCCAGGCGCTGGAGGCCTTGTCCAGCGCCCGGACGTGCGCGCAGGAGGCAGGCCTTCCGCACGTCGAGGCACACGCGCTGGAATTCCTCACGTATCTCCTGTCCCTGATGCACCGGCGTGAAGAGGCAGAGGTCGCGTTGCGGGCCCAGAAGCCACTGCTGCGGCCGGGACATGCCGTCGAGAGTGCGAACTACCATCTCGGTCGCACGTTCGTCGCACAACTCTCAAGGGATCGCGTGGAGGCCATGCATTCGGCTGATGCAGCGCTGGACGCTGCCGAGCGTACGGGCTGTACATTCTTCATCGTTGCCTGGAACGCTGCGGTTGCCGGTGTGTATGCAGAGGGTGGGCGATTCGACGCCGCGAAGGCTTGCGTGACACGCGCCAGGGGACGCGCCAAGGGTACCTGTTACGAATATTTCGAGGCCTTGCTGGCACTGGATGAGGCATACATCGCCGATCTCGAAGGCGACACTGCGCGCGCACGGCTGACTCTGTCGCAGGCGCTGTCGACAGCTCGTGCCGCTGGATCAGCGTTCTTTCTGCGCTGGATGATCCTCGGCATGCCGTACCTGCTCGCCAAGGCACTGCAATCTGGAGTGGAGCGTGACTTCGCGACTGCTCTGATCCGTCAATGGGACATCCAGGCGCCGTCACCGGAAACACCGGATTGGCCGTGGCCCGTCCGTATCCGCGTCCTTGGCACTTTCGAGATCCTGAAGAACGGCGTGACGATGAAATATGCGCGGAAGGCACCAGTGCGGCTGCTGCAGATGCTCGAGCTCATCGCATCGCGAGGCGGCCACGACGTGTCCGTCGAGTACATCTGCAGTCAGCTCTGGCCGGATGCAGAAGGGGATGCCGCGGAGTCGGCCTTCACCAACGCCCTGCACCGACTGCGCAAGCTGCTCGGCCGCGAGAACGCCCTCGTATTGCGCCAAAGTCGCCTGTCGTTCGACGCCACTGTTTGCGAGATCGATCTCTGCGCATTTCGCGTCCTGTGTAACGCAGTAAGGCGGGAGGGCGCGCTGCCTGCGACTGATCCTGACTCGACACTGGATCAGGTCGAACGGCTTTTCGGGCTGTATCGCGGACATCTCCTCTCCGA
>JAHCKU010000313.1 GCA_026125625.1 Burkholderiales bacterium
ATGACCTCGAAGAACACGAAGAGGTTGAACAGATCGCCGGTCAGGAATGCGCCGTTCAGCCCCATGGCGAGGAACTGCAGCAGCGAGTGCATCGGCTGCCCCGGCCGGTCCCAGCGCGCGATCGAGTAGACGACGGTCGTGAGCGACACGATGGCGGTGAGCGTCAGCATGAGTGCCGACAGCCGATCCACCACCAGCAGGATGCCGAACGGCGCCGGCCAGCCGCCGATCGCGTAGACGCCGATGCCTTCCCTCCACACGCCTGGCGCATAGTCGCTGGTGAGATACAACAGGATGAGCGCGACGGCGAGCTGCGCAGCCATCGACACGACGATGATGGCGATGCGCACCGTACGCTTCGGTTCGCCCAGGAGCAGCATCGCGGCGCCCGCAAGCAGCGGAATCACGATCGGCAGCACCGGCAGGTGTGTGAGCAGCGAGGTCACGTGTCGGGCTCCCGGCCGTCGACGTGGTCGGTGCCCGTCAAGGCACGCAGCGCGAGAATCACGACGAGGAAGAGGGCTGTGGTCGCGAAGCCGATGACGATGGCAGTCAGGACCAGCGCCTGCGGGACGGGATCGGCGTGCACGCCGGCGGCCGTCGCCGCCTGCTGGAGGATCGGCGGCATGTCCTTCGAGAGCCGTCCCATGCCGAAGATGAACAGGTTCGTGGCATAGGACAGGAGGGCGAGACCCATGAGCACCTGGAACGTGCGCGGGCGCAGCAGCAGCCACACGCCAGATGCCGTGAGCACACCGATGGCGATCGAGTACACGAGCTCCATCAGCCTGGCGCTCCTTCGCTCTGCAGCCGGGCTTGCTCCACATCGCCGCGGACGAGAGTGCGCCGCGGGCTGCGCAGCGTCTGATGCGCAAGCGCCACCAGCATCAGGACCGTGGCGCCGATCACGAGCAGGTACACACCCAGATCGAAGACCAGCACGCTCGATACGTGCAGGTCAGCGAGGAGCGGGACGTGCCAGTCCGCGGCGAGCGCAGTGAGGAAGGGTTGCGCCGTGAGCCAGGCCGCGGCGCCGGCAAGCCCCGCGGCGAGCAGGCCGAGCGTGATCAGCACGAGCGGATGGATGCGCAACCGGGACTCGATCCAGATGGTGCCGTTGACCATGTATTGCACGATGATCGCGGTTGCCATCACCAGGCCGCCGACGAAGCCGCCGCCCGGAGCGTTGTGGCCGCGCAGCAGGAAGTACAGCGAGACGAGCCCCGCCATCGGGAACAGCAGCCGCACGAACACAGCGGGCACGCGCATGTAGCCGCGCGGCAAAGGCTCGAAGGAAGGGCCGACGAGGGCGGCGCGGGCCGCATCCTCGCGCTGTGCGCGCGGCACGTCCATGCTCTCGGGCGCGGGACGGAAGCGGCGGAGCAGCGCATACACGGTGATGGCGACGATACCGACGACCGTAATCTCGCCGAGCGTGTCGAAGCCGCGGAAATCGACCAGGATGACGTTCACGACGTTGCGCCCGCCCGCTTCCTCGAGCGCGTTGGCGAGGAAGAACTGCGACAGGGTGGAGGCGCCGGGCCGGGTGAGCACGGCAAGTGTGAGCAGCGTCACGCCGATGCCTGCCGCAGCAGCGAAGAGGACATCACGTGTGCGGCGCGCACGGGCCTCGAGCGTGCGCCGGCGCGGGGCGTCGAGCTCGAGCCGGCGCGGCATCCAGCGCAAACCCAGCAGGAAGAGCACCGTGGTCACCACCTCGACGGCGAGCTGGGTAAGCGCGAGATCGGGTGCCGAGAACCAGGCGAAGGTAAGACAGGTCACGAGTCCGGCGCCACCCAGCATGATGAGCGCGGCCAGGCGGTGGAACTTCGCCTGATACGCCGTGCCGATGGCACAAGCGGCACCCGCCCCCCACAACAGCAGGAACAGCGGATCGAGCGTCATGAGCGGAGCCGTTCCCAGCGTGTAGCCGGCAGCCAGGATCGGCAGATAGCCGGCTGCGATGGCGAAGCCCACGATCACCAGGAGCTGCGTCTGCAGGCGCCGCGGATAGATATGCCGCGCCAGGCGTCCTGCGCCACGCGTCACGGCGACATTCACCATGTCGAAAATGCGCCTGCTGTTGAACCGGGAGAGCAGCGGAGTCGGCACCAGCGTCCGCTTCCGCCAGTAGAGGATCAGGTAGAGCGCGATGCCGCCCGCAAGCGCGACGAAGCTCATCAACAGCGGGATCGTGAAGCCGTGCCACACGGCCAACTGGTACTCCGGCAGTACCGGTCCCAGAATCGAGACCGCCGCGGTTTCGAGCAGAGGACCGACCGTGCGTGCCGGCAGCACGCCGACCAGGAGGCATGCCCCGACCAGCAGCGCACTCGGCAGGAGCATACGCCCGGGATCGTGAGGCCTTCGGTGCAGATCGTCGATGGTCGGCGGGCCGAAGAAGACCTCGTGAATGAAGCGCAGCGAGTAGGCGACGCTGAAGATGCCGGCGATCGTCGCCACGGTCGGCAGGACGATGCGCAGCCCGCTCGCGTCGCTCGCGGCGACGATCGATTCCTCGAAGAACATCTCCTTCGAGAGGAAGCCATTCAGCAGCGGCACGCCGGCCATGGCGCCCGCGGCGACGATGGCAACCATGGTGGTGAGCGGCATTGCGTGCCGCAAACCGCTCAGGCGTTTCAGATCCCGCGTGCCCGTCTCGTGGTCCACGACGCCGGTCGCCATGAACAGCGAGGCCTTGAAGGTGGCATGGTTCATCATGTGGAACACGGCGGCGATCAGCGCGAGCTCGGTGTTCATGCCGAGCAGCAGCGTGATGAGCCCGAGGTGGGCCATGGTGGAGTACGCGAGCACGCCCTTCATGTCACGCTGGAACGTGGCCGAGAAAGAACCGATGAGCAACGAGGCGGCGCCCGCGCTGCATACGAGCCAGAACCATTCGTCGGTGCCGGCCAGCGCGGGCCAGAGGCGTGCGAGCAGGAACACGCCGGCCTTAACCATCGTGGCGGAATGGAGGTAGGCCGAGACCGGGGTCGGTGCCGCCATGGCCTGCGGCAGCCAGAAGTGGAAGGGGAACTGCGCGCTCTTGGTGAACGCACCCAGCAGCACCAGCACCAGCACGGGCACATACCAGGCGTGCGCGCGGATCGCATCGCCCGCCTCGAGCACGTCGTCGAGGTCATAGCTGCCTACTATCTCGCCGATCATGAGCACGCCCGCGAGCAGCGCAAGCCCCCCGCCCACCGTTACGATGCTCGCCATGCGCGCGCCGCGGCGCGCGTCGCGACGGTGATACCAGTAGGCAATCAGCATGAAGGACGTGAGGCTCGTGAGCTCCCAGAACACCACGAGCTGGATCAGATTGCCGGAGAGGACCGTGCCGAGCATGGCGCCCATGAACGCCATCAGGAAGGAGAAGAAGCGCGGGACGGGATCGGTGGGCGCCATGTAGTAGCGGGCGTACAGGACGACCAGCGCGCCCATGAAGGTCACCAGCATGGCGAACAGCCATGCGTAGCCGTCCATACGCAGATAGAAGTCGACGCCGAGCTGGGGCAGCCATTCCAAGTGCACACGCACCACGCCGCCGGCCACGACGTCCGGGTAAAGGCTCGCCACGAGCCCCGCGCACAGCACCGTGACGATGCCCGAGAGCCACGCCTCGGCGTTGCGCGCGTTGGACGGGAAGAAGGCAGCACAGAGGCTGCCCAGGAACGGGAGCAGGACGATCAGCTCGAGCCGCATCAGCATTCGAAGGCAGTTACGAGCGCACTGCGGCGGTCGGCGCCTGCCGGTTCCGTATGGCAGCGCAGCTGCTTGGAGTTGTCCATGGGGTTCCGCACCCGGGGGGAAAGAGCCGGGCTCAAGTCGATTGTGCCTGTTGTTTTCGATGTGACCAAGTCCGAAGAGGCGGGCCTGGATCGACACATGGTCGCACATGCAGCCACCACGATGCGGCCGGCCGCAGCCCGCTGCGCGTAGTAACATTTCGCGTACAACTACAGCCGGAGGAGACCGCCACGTGACCGACAGCCTGGACAGCTTCGACTACATCATCGTGGGTGCCGGTACCGCCGGCTGCGTGCTCGCCAATCGGCTGTCGGCCGATTCGCGCAATCGCGTGCTTCTGCTCGAAGCCGGTGGCAAGGACGACTACTTCTGGATCGACATCCCGGTCGGCTACCTCTACACCATCAACAATCCACGCACCGACTGGTGCTACAAGATCGAGCCCGATCCCGGCCTGAACGGCCGCAGCATCGGCTACGCGCGCGGGAAGGTGCTGGGCGGGTGCTCGTCCATCAACGCCATGATCTATATGCGCGGCCAGAAGAGCGACTACGCGCACTGGGTGGAGCTGGGCAACCCCGGCTGGTCGTGGGAAGAGGTGCTGCCCTACTTCAAGCGCACCGAGGACTACCA
>JAHCKU010000314.1 GCA_026125625.1 Burkholderiales bacterium
GCGCACATCATCTGCTCACGGATTTCTCAGGCAATCGTCGATCGTGCTCGCAGGCTCGTGTCCATGAAGCTTCCGGCTGCTGTGCGGCGCGCGCTGCGCTGGTCACTGATTGCGATTGCGCTGTTGATCGCATTGCCGATCGTCGCCGCAGTATTCATCGCGTCCTTCGAGATCTCGTTGAGCGCGGGACCGTGGCGCGATCGCCTCGGCGAAGCGGCGAGCAAGGCGCTCGGCCGTCGCGTCACGCTCGAAGGGCCGCTCGAGCTGGTACCCTCTCTGCGCCCGCTGCTCAAGGTAGGCGGTATCCGCATCGCCAATCCGCCCGGGTTCTCCTCCGCGGAATTCGCCTACCTCGGTGAAGCACGCCTGCACGTCGATCTCGCAGCCTTGCTACGCGAGGAAATCCGTGTGCACGAGCTGAGCGCGGAGAACGTGCACGTGCAGCTGGAGCATGCCGCCGACGGTGCGGCCAACTGGCGCTTTCCGCGCAAGGCCGCGCAGCCGGCACCAGCGTCGGAGGAGAAATCCGGCAGGCCCGATCTGTCGCGGGTGGAGGATGTCGAGATCGACGTGCGCGACGTCACCCTGCGCAATCTGTCGGTGGAGTACTTCGCCGCGGCGGCCGGCACGCGCCACTACTTCCAGCTGGAGGCGCTCAAGGCGGCTGCGCAGCGTGATCGGCCGGTCACCGTGGCGCTGCGCGGCACGGTCGAGAAACAATTTCCGTATGCGCTGACCTTCACCGGCGGCAAAGCGGCCGATCTGTTGCAGCGCGAGGTGCGCTGGCCGGTGCAGATCAGCTTCGACTTCCTCGGCACCGTGGTGCAGGTGGAGGGGATGGTCGTGCGCGACGCCGAAGGCGAGCAGGTGGATCTACTGCTGGGGATGGGGACGGAGGATCTGTCGCAGATCGAGCGCCTGCTGCAGATCGAGCTCCCGGAAGTGGGCGCCACTGCGCTGAGCACGCGCATTCATTGGGCCGGACCGCGCTTGACCCTGTCGGATGTGCGCGGCGTCATGGGCCGCACCACTCTGGACGGCGAGCTGCGCTTCGACACCAGCGGTGCGCGGCCGCGCGTGAGCGGCCACCTGGCGTTGCCGACTCTGGACATGCGGCCGTTCCTCGGCATGCAGCCCACCGAAGAGGAGGCGCCGCGCAGCCTGCTCGACACCTATCGCGAGCTCGAGCAGCAGACGTTCAGTCTGCGTGCGCTCGATCGCATGGACATCGATCTCGATCTGAGCGTCGAGCGCTGGCTGTCCTTGCCGGGGGACGTACGCGATGCGCGCCTGGAGCTGCGCCTGGAGAACGGCAAGCTGCATGCGCCGGTGCAGGCGACCATCGCCCAGGTCCCTTTGCACGGCATGGTGGAGGCGGACGGCCGTGCCGCCCTGCCGACTTTTCTGCTCGAGCTTCAGGCGCGCAAGACACGCCTGGGCGGACTGGCCGAACTGCTCGCGGGCGTGCGCGGAATCGAAGGCGATCTGGGCAGCTTCCTGTTACGGCTCAGCGGGCAAGGCGAGAATCTCGGCCAGCTGACGCGCACCGTGGACGTGCGTCTGGGCATCACCGACAGCCGCCTGTCCTATGGCAACGTCGAGGGCGGCCGCCCGGTGGATTTCCGCCTCGACGATCTCGACGTGCGCCTGCCCAGCGCCAAGCCTCTGGGTGGCCGCGCGCGCGGCAGTCTGCTGGGCGAGCCCTTCGATGCGCGCTTCAGTGCCACCGATCTGCCTACGCTCGCGCGCACTTTGCGCTCACCGCTGAAGCTCACGGCACGCGCCAGCGGGGCGACGCTCGATGTGGATGGAACGCTGGCCGCGCCCGAGGCGAACAGCGGCAGCGCGCTGCGCTTCCGCCTGGCAGCGCAGCGCGCAGGTGACGTCGGACGCTGGCTGGGCCTGTCTCCGACCGCCACGGCCGCGCTGCAGCTCAGTGGCCATGCGCGCGCCACCGCCCGCGAGTGGCGTCTCGACGACTATCAGTTCCGCCTGGGACGCACGCGCATGAGCGGAACCTTCGCGCGCGTCGGACTCGAGCAGCAGCCCTTGATCCAGGCACATGTCGATCTCGATCATCTGGACGTTCCGGAACTGGAGAGCATGCTGCCGCCGGCACCCGCCAAGCCGCAGCAGGCGGAGGCGCCATCGCGCAACACGCTCGATCTGCCGATCCTGCCCCAGGGCATCGACCTGTCCGACGCCGACGTCGAAGTGCGGGCCAGGCGTATAAACATGCAGCGGGCGGACGTCACCGACGCCTCGTTCAGCGGCCGTATCCGCGACGGCAAGATGGACCCCTCGCCGTTTGCCGCACGCATCGCCGGCACGGCCTTCTCCGGTGCGGTGGCGCTGGATCTGCGCGGCAGCCTGCCGCAGGCGTCGCTGTGGATAGCGGCGAACGAGGTCGACGTCGGAGATCTGCTGCGCAGGCTCAAGATCACGCAGGATCTGGAAGCGTCCGTGGATTCTCTGAGGCTGCAGCTCATCGGCCGCGGCAGCCGGCTTGGCGAGATGCTCGAGAAGTCGGAGCTCGACGTCAATCTCGAGGACGGCAACCTGTCGCTGCGCGATCCGGCCGGCAAGCCGCTGGTGAAGATTGCGGTGCGCAGCGGGCGCGCGCTGGCCGAGCCGGGTGAGCCGGTGCGCGTTGATCTGAGCGGCGACATCGATCAGACACCGGTGACCATCGGCGTGACCACGGGGACGGCGCTGAGCTTTCTGCAAGGCAGCAACAAGGTGCCGTTCAGCATGCGCGCAGAGGCCGCCGGTGCACGGCTGGACCTGACCGGCCGGGTGACGGTGCCGATCACTCAGGCCGAAGGCGAACTGGAGCTGCGCATCCAGGGTGAGCGTCTCGACTCGTTGAACCCGCTGGCGCGTGTCGAGCTGCCGCCGTGGGGGCCGTGGTCGCTCGGCGGGCGCTTCGTCGCCTCGGCGCGCGGCTACGAAGTGCCCGATCTGTCGCTGCGTATCGGCGACAGCCGGCTCGATGGCCGGGGAACCTACGCCAGCGGAGCGCAGCGGCCGCGCGTGGACGTGCGACTCACCGCACCCCGGATCCAGCTGAACGATTTCCAGTTCGGAACCTGGTCGCCGTTCGAAAAGAAGGAGAAGCCGGACGCAACGCCGATGACGGTGGAGGAAATTCGCGCCAAGGCCAAGGAGGCGGCCGAGCAGGGACAGCGTCTGCTCAGCCTGGAGACTTTGCGGCGCATGGACGCCTATCTGGACGTGCAGGTGGAGGAGGTGCTGTCCGGACGAGACCGCCTCGGCAGCGGAACCCTGCATGCGCAACTGGACGACGGCAGCCTGCAGTTCGGGCCGGCGCAGGTGAACGTCCCCGGCGGCTCCGCGCAGTTGTCGGCCACTTACCAGCCGACGCCGAACGACGTGGGGGTGACGCTGCAGATCGCCGCCGATCGTTTCGACTACGGCATCCTGGCGCGGCGGGTGAAGCCGGACACCGATTTCGAGGGGCTGCTGAGTCTGCGCCTGGACCTGAGCGGACGCGCGCGCACGCTGGACAGCGTGATGGCGCACGGCAACGGACGCATCGACTTCGCCGTGTGGCCACGCAACATGCGCTCGGGCATCTTCGATCTGTGGGCGGTGAATCTGTTCATGGCGCTGGTGCCGGCGGTGGATCCCGCCGCCGAGTCCAAGGTCAACTGCGCCATCGGCCGCTTCGATCTGCGCGATGGCAAGCTGTCGCACGACGCGATTCTCATCGACACCAGCCGCATGCGCGTACTTGGCAGCGGAAGCGTGGACTTCGACAGCGAGCGCCTCGATTTCCGGCTGGCGCCACGCGCCAAATCGGCGCAGTTCTTCAGCCTGGCCACGCCGATCGCCGTGACCGGCACGCTCACGGATCAGAAGATCGGAGTCGCCCCAGGTGGCGTGGCCGAGACCACGGTAAGACTGCTAACGTCCGTCTTCGTGGTGCCGATACAGAAACTCACACAGGGCAGATTGCCTCGCGATGGTGCGGATATCTGCAACAGCGGCGTGCGTATCGTCGGTGCACGCTGAGCGGGTTGGTTATTTGCTCGCAGTGGCACATGACCCGCGGGATCTTTCCTTCGGGTTGCAGTCGAAGGATGTAGTACGCCTCGCGCTCGGGGCAGGAAAGGATGTTCGATGAATCAGCTCCCGCCGCCGGTGCAACAGCCGGTCGAACCGCTGTCGCGTCTGCTGTACCGCTACTTCTTCTTCGGCTGGCTGTTTCGAGATGTCACGCAGGGCTCGTTGCTGGAGCGCGCAGCCGCCTGGCGTATCAACTGCGAACGTCGCCATCATCTGTTGACCTATCTGCGTCGCTGGTCCTTCGTGTTCGCGGCGGGTTACGGTCTGGGCGTCCTGTTCGAGTATCCCCTGCAG
>JAHCKU010000315.1 GCA_026125625.1 Burkholderiales bacterium
CACCGACAACGGGCGTCGCCTGGGCCTGGAGGAGGAACTGCAGTGCGGCATCGAAAGCGCGAAAGCCTTGCACCGCCGCGGGGTGCGCGTGCTACCCGGCGGCGACTACGGTTTCGCGTGGAATCCGATCGGCACCAATGCGCGCGACCTGGTGCACTTCGTGGAGCTGCTGGGCTTCACGCCGTTGGAGGCGATCCGCGCCGCAACCGCACTGGGTGGCGAGATCATGATGCGCGGACACGAACTGGGCCAGATCAAGCCGGGCTACATCGCCGATCTGCTGCTGGTCGACGGCGATCCCCTGGTCGACATCGCATTGCTGTGCCGGCGCGAACGCATCGCGATGGTGATGAGGGCCGGAGAAATCTGTCGCATGCGTGCGGACGCGGGCTGAGCTGCCTCGAAGTAAGGTCGTTTGGCTGCGATGTTCACGCGTGTGCGTGGAGCATGGGCCGGAAGGCTCGGGTATGCTTCGGTCGCTGCAGATTGCTCGTCGCCGCTGCACCGATTGCGCTGAAACTTCGAGAACGTTCCGATGAACCACCCGACACCCGCTTCGTCCTTGTCGACCACTGCATCGATTACCGGTCGTGACGCCTTCCTGACCTTGCTCGCATCCGAGGGCGTGGAGGTCATGTTCGGCAATCCCGGTACCACCGAGCTGGCCATCATGGAGGCGCTGTCCAAGCAGTCGCGCATCGAATACGTGCTTGGACTGCAGGAGTCCATCGTGGTGTCCATGGCCGACGGCTATGCGCGCGCATCCGGCCGACTCGCCGCCTGCAACGTGCACGTCGCGCCCGGCCTGGGCAATGCCATGGGTGCGCTGTACAACGCCAGGTTCTACGGTTCGCCGGTGCTGCTGACCGCGGGCCAGCAGGAGCAGGGGCATGGCCTGATGGAGCCGCTGCTGTACGACCCGCTGGTTCCCATCGCGCAGCCCATGGTGAAGTGGGCGATCGAGGTGACGCGGGTGCAGGATCTGCCGCGTATCGTGCGGCGCGCGGCCAAGGTCGCGCTGGCGCCGCCCACCGGTCCGGTGTTCATCAGCCTGCCGGGCGACATTCTCGATGCACAGGCCGAGCTCGATATCGGGGCGCCGACGCGGGTGGAGATCAACGTGCGTCCTGCCGACGCCGTGCTGGAGCGCCTGGCGCGGGCGCTGCTGTCGGCCGAGCGGCCGGCCCTCATCGCCGGCCATGAGCTGGCCACGCGCGATGCCCTGCGCGAAGCGGCCGCGCTGGCCGAGTTGCTCGGTGCGCCGGTATGGCAGCAGACGGTGCCCTACGCAGCGCAGTTCGCCTCCGAGCATCCCGCCTTCATGGGGCATCTCACGCGCAACCAGCGGCAGGTACGCGACTGCCTGTCGGCGTACGACATGCTGGTGTTTCTCGGCTCCGACGAGCTGCGCATGTCGGTCCACAGCGAAATCGACGCGATGCCGCCGGGCGCGCGCCTGATCCAGATCGGCGAGCGAAGCTGGGAGCTGGCCAAGAACTATCCGGCCGAGATCGCAGTGCAGGCGAACGTCAAGGACAGCCTGCGCGCGCTTACCGCCGTGCTCGAACGAACGATCACGCCGCAGCGGCGTGCCAGTGCCCAGCAACGCTTGAGCGAGCTCGCGGTCCACAACTGGAGCGCCAAGCGCGAGCGCGCGCGCCAGGATGCCACGAAGCTCATCGATGTCAGGCCCATGGACCCGCGCGTACTGATGATGCGGCTGACCGAAGCACTGCCGCGTGATGCCGTGGTGCTGGAGGAGGCGCTGGTGTCGGGGTTCTCGCTGCTCAACTTCCTGCCGCTGCGCGATGCGCAGGGCTTCTACGGCCTGGCCAGCGGTGGCATCGGCTTTGCCATGGGCGGGGCTATCGGCATCTCGCTGGCGCTGCGCGACCGGCCGGTCGTGGCGATCGTCGGCGACGGCAGTGCCATGTACAGCATCCAGGCGTTGTGGACGGCCGCACACCTGAAGCTGCCGATCACTTACGTGATTCCGAACAACCGCGGCTATCGCATCCTCAAGGAGCGTTTGAAGTCGATGCGTGGCACCGAGCGTTTCATCGGCATGGACATCCGTGAGCCGGAGCTGGATTTCGTCGCGCTCGCGCAGTCCATGGGCGTGCCCGCGCAGCGCATCGCCGATCCGGCCGAGATCGGTCCGGCCCTGCAGCAGGCGCTGGCCAGCGGCGGACCATCGCTGCTGGACGTGAGCGTGGCCGACGGTTTCGGTGGCTGAGGGCGCACTCACCTGTCATCATCGGGATCGGCGTTCGCCGCGCGGCATCGGACGACGACCAGGTAACGAAAAGATATTGCGGAGGAGAAGCATGGATTTCGAATACAGCGACAAGGTCAAGCAGCTGCAGGCGCGCGTGTCCGCCTTCATGGACGAGCACATCTATCCCAACGAGGAAAAGATGTACGCACAGATTGCCGAGGGCGACCGCTGGCAGCTGCCGGCATTGATGGAGGAATGGAAGGCGCAGGCGCGTGCCGCCGGTTTGTGGAATCTGTGGCAGCCCAAGGATCACGGCGGCACCCTGACCAATCTCGAATACGCGCCGCTGTGCGAGATCATGGGGCGCTCGCCGTTTGCACCGGAGGCGTTCAACTGCTCGGCCCCCGATACCGGCAACATGGAAGTGCTGTTGCGCTACGGCACGGATGCACAGAAGAAGCAGTGGCTGGAGCCGCTGCTGGAAGGAAAGATCCGCTCGTGCTTTGCCATGACCGAGCCGGCAGTGGCCTCGTCCGACGCGACCAACATCGAAGCGCGTATCCAGGGTGACGGCGATCACTACGTCATCAACGGACGCAAGTGGTGGTCCTCGGGCGCTCCCGATCCGCGCTGCCGGATCTTCATCTTCATGGGCAAGACCGACCCGGACAATCCAGATCGGCACAAGCAGCAGTCCATGATCCTGGTGCCGGCGGATGCGCCCGGCGTCACCATCGAGAAGGTCCTGCCGGTGTTCGGCTTCGACGATGCGCCGCACGGCCATGCCCAGGTGCGCTTCGAGAACGTGCGCGTGCCGGCCTCGAACATGCTGCTGGGCGAGGGCCGCGGCTTCGAGATCGCACAGGGGCGGCTCGGGCCGGGGCGCATCCATCATTGCATGCGCCTGATCGGTCTGGCCGAGCGCGCGCTGGAGAAGATGTGCCGGCGCACCATGAGCCGGGTGGCGTTCGGCAAGCCGGTCTCCGAGCAGACGGTGACGCAGGAGCGCATCGCCGAATCACGCATCCTGATCGAGCAGGCGCGGCTGCTGACCCTCAAGGCCGCGTGGATGATGGACAAGGTCGGCAACAAGGTGGCCAAGGCCGAGATCGCGATGATCAAGGTGGCGGCGCCTAACATGGCCTGCCAGGTCATCGACTGGGCCATTCAGGCCCACGGCGGAGGTGGGGTGACCGATGACTTCCGCCTGTCGCAGGCCTATGCCAATGCACGCCTGCTGCGGCTGGCAGACGGTCCCGACGAGGTGCATCGCAACCAGATCGCGCGGATAGAGCTGAAGAAGCACATGCACCGGTAAGCGGTGCTTTGCCACAAGGCTGTTGAAAAACGTAGCGGTTCCTGCGCCCGACCTTTCAAAAACATCGGGAGCGCCCCCACCTGAACCCCGCTCGCTACGTTTTCAACAGCCTGCTTTCCCCCTGGCTAGTCGAAGAAGAAGCCCACATTCCACATTACACCCGAGGTGCCGAATACCACCACCTCGGTGGCGAAGCGCTTTCCGGACAGGCCGACGGCGGGTAGCAGGGCCGGTGCCACACCCAGGTTGTTGAGTGGAATGTTGTTCTGATACTCGCCCTTATAGCCGTGCAGCAGGCCGCCGGTGAGCTTGACGTAAGCACCCCGCCAGCGGCTGGCGGGACGCCACAGATAGCCTGCGTACAGATACTGGCAGGGCTGGTCGAAACTGTTGTAGAAAAATGCCCCGCCCCATATCCACCGGTCCTCGCCCTGCCGTTCGACGTTGAGCAGGCGCTGGGTGTTGTTGTGATGGGGTTTGGGATCCCAATGCTGGGTGTAGGCGCTGGTCTGGAAATACCAGCGATCGGTTCCGCGGTTCAGCAGGCTGTCTCCTCCGAGGGTGGGCAGCGGTGCCGGTACAGGCGCCGGTTGCGCCATGGCCAGAGTGCTGGTCAATGCCATCGCAGCCAGACAGCCTGCCGCGCCGGGGCGGAGCATGGCAGTTCCAAGCCGAGCGGTTGCTGCCGGCGATGAATGCTTCTTCTTCATTTGAGTCCCTGCAAGTGACCTCATTTCACACCGCGACGGTTACCGGCGGTTGAAACCCGCGTATGACATGGCCTGTCCGGATGCACGTGAAAGGGCCGGCGGAATGATTCCCAGTCCCGGTGAATCGGCCT
>JAHCKU010000316.1 GCA_026125625.1 Burkholderiales bacterium
CCGTGTCAATGATCAACGGCGACCGTATCAGCGGTCGTATCGTCGGCCTGGACGCCACCACTCTGACGCTGCAGACCGACTATGCCGGGGAGGTGAAAATAGCGCTGGATCAGATCGCCGAAGCCGACGCCGAGGCGCCGGTGACGGTGGTCATGAAGGACGGCACGCGTCTGGCCGGAGTGCTCTCTGCTGCCGGCGGGACGCTGCGGCTGGCGCCGGTCTCGGCACAGGCACCCGTGGTGGTGAGGCCGGCGCAGGTCAGTACGCTCGAGCAGGGCATCGTGCTGGTGCCGGCCTGGCACTTCGGCGGCCGCATCACCCTCGGCATATCGGACAGCAGCGGCAACAGCAACGTCACGCGCGCCAACGCCAGCGGAGAAGTGCATGCCCGCCGCGGCCGCAGCCGCATCACCGCAGGCTTGCGTGGCAGCTACGCGCGCGATTCCGGTCGCGACACGGAAGGCAATGCGAGCGCCAATGCGAAATACGACCGCTTCCTGGACGACAAGTGGTATGCCTACGGCAATACCAGCTTCGAATACGATCCGTTCCGTGACCTGCGCCTGCGTGCCACGCTCGGCGCCGGCTCCGGCTATCAGGTGCTCGACACCGACCGCACCATGTTGTCGGTCGAAGGCGGTCTGGAGTTCGTGTCTTCGCAGTTCTATGAGCAACCGGACGAGGATTTCCCTGCGGCCCGTGTCGCGCTACGCGCGGATCACTGGCTGTGGAAGGAGGTCGTGCAACTCTTCCTGCGTACCGAAGGTTACGCCAACCTCGAAACGCTGCGACGCAGCTTCGTGCGCACCCAGACCGGGTTGCGCTTTCCGCTGCGTAACAACTTCCTCGCGCAGGCGCAGCTCAATGTCGACTGGCAGGGCGATCCGGCGCCGGGGACCGACGCCGTCGATCGCAGCGTAGTGCTGAGCGTGGGCTATCAGTGGTGAGCGCCGCCGCAGTTTTTCAGCCGACTGTCAGAGCTCTTTCCCGGAATGCGCGCCCAGGAGATCTCAGGGGTTGTGATAGTAGACGTAGCCCTTTGGTGCGACTTGCGCCTCGTCCAGCTCGGCCTGCTCCTGCAGATCCTGCGGGCGGTCCCACCACGTCGCGCGATGGCGTTTCTGCTTCTCCACGACTTCCGGATGCTGGTCGAGGAAATCCTTGATGAAAGCCGTGACTTCCGACTGGTAGTTTTTCAGTTTCATCGCTCTTGCGCTGTAGTCTATCGACAGTCCGTGGGATCGGCGATCTGCGAGGCGATCATGGGTGGTGCCATGACTCGCCGGCTGCCCGCTCCAGCGTCGGGATTGTAGCGGCTTGCATGCCTGCCCGGACCGGCGCCTGCTGTTTCCCCCGGGTTTGCCGCGGAGCCGCCGGCACCTTCGAGTATCATCGGCTCCGTTCGAGCCTTCTACTGCCCCATGACTACTTCCGTTCCACCTTCTCCTCCCGTGGCCGCACGCGAACCGCATGCCAGCATCGTCCATGGCGAGCAGCGCATCGACGAATATCGCTGGCTGCAGGACAAGGACGCTCCCAGCGTGCGTGCCTACCTGGAGGCGGAGAACGCCTATACCAGGCAGGCCATGGCGCACACCGAAGCGCTGCAGGAGACCCTGTACCGGGAGATGCTCGGGCGCATCCAGGAGACGGATATGGACGTGCCCTATCGCGAGGGAGCGTACGAGTACTATGCGCGCACCGAGCAGGGCAGGAACTACCCGATTCTGTGCCGCCGCCCGCTCGGCACGTCCAGCGAGCACGTCGTCCTGGACATGAACGCCATGGCCGAAGGGCACGAGTACTTCGCGCTGGGCGCCTACGAGGTCAGCCCGGACGCGAACCGCCTGGCATTCTCCACCGACGTCACCGGCTTTCGCGAGTACACCCTGCAGGGGAAAGACCTGCGCACGCAGGAAATCCTGCCGCTGCGGGTGGAGAAGGTGCGCTCGGTGGTATGGGCCAACGACGGCTGCACCCTGTTCTACGTGATCGAGGACGATGCCAAGCGTGCCTGCCGGCTGTACCGGCATCGCCTCGGCGAAGACCGGCACGAGGCGATCTACGAGGAAACGGACGAGCGCTTCTCGATCGGCATCGATCAATCGCGCAGCCGCGCCTTCCTGTTCCTCACCGCGCACAGCGCCACCGCTTCCGAGGTGCACTTCCTGCGCGCAGATCGCCCGGCCGAGGCATTCAGGTGCGTGCTCGCGCGTCGTCCCGAGCACGAGTACTACCTGGATCATCGCGACGACCTGTTCTATGTGCTCACCAACGACCGCGGCCGCAACTTCCGCCTGGTGACGGCTCCGGTGAGCGATCCGGGCGAGGCCAACTGGCGCGAGCTGATACCTCACCGCGAGGACGTCATGCTCGAGGGTATCGATCCGTTCGCGCGCCATCTGGTACTGCACGAGCGGCGCGGCGGCTTTCCGCGCCTGCGCGTCATCGATATCGCTTCCGGGGCTGCACACGACATCGAGCTGCCCGAGCAGGTATGCGCCGTGCACGGCGGAGCGAACGCGGAGTTCGACACCGATCGCTTCCGCTTCGTGTACGAGTCGCTGGTCACGCCCGACTCGGTGTTCGACTACGACATGAACACGCGTGCGCGCGTGCTGCTCAAGCAGCGTCCGGTGCTGGGTGGATACGACCCGGCGCGCTATGCCTCGGAGCTGATCCAGGCCACCGCGCCCGACGGCACCCGGGTGCCGGTTTCGATGGTCTATCGCCGCGATCTGCGCCGCGCGAGCGCGCAGCCGATGCTGCTTACCGGCTACGGCGCCTATGGCTATGCCTACGACGTGCATTTCAGTTCCGCGCGCCTGTCGCTGCTCGATCGTGGCGTGATCGTCGCCGTCGCCCACGTGCGCGGAGGCGGAGAGCTCGGCAAGCGCTGGCATGACGAAGGGCGCATGCTGAACAAGCGCAACACCTTCACCGATTTCATCGCTGCCGCCGAAGCCCTCATCGCCGGACGATACACGGCAGCGGACCGGCTGGTGATCGAAGGCGGCAGTGCCGGTGGGCTGCTGATGGGCGCGGTGACCAACCTGCGTCCCGATCTGTTCAAGGCAGTGGTCGCGGACGTGCCCTTCGTCGACGTCATCAACACCATGCTCGATCCGAGCCTGCCGCTGACCACTGGTGAATACGAGGAATGGGGCCATCCCATGGACCCGCAGCACTACGCCGTCATGCGGGCTTATTCTCCTTACGACAACATCGAGGCCAAAGCCTATCCTGCCATGCTGGTGCAGACCTCGCTCAACGACAGCCAGGTGATGTACTGGGAGCCGGCCAAGTACGTCGCGCGCCTGCGTGCGATGAAGACCGATGCCAACCCGCTTCTGCTCAAGACCAACATGGAGGCAGGTCATGGCGGTGCTTCCGGACGCTACGACTTCCTGCGCGAGATCGCCTTCGGCTACGCCTTCATCCTCTGGCAGCTGGGGCTGGCACAGTGAGCCGCCGGAGAGCCTCCTGCGAATAGGACCATTGATATTCCAACCACTGGACGATCACGATGCGATTCAGCCCCTTCGCCCTGGCCGATGACGTTGCGCGTATGCGCATAACGGCAGCATCACTGAGCGCCGGATGCTTCGGGATGCTCCTGATGCTCGTGCACGCCCTGGCCTGGGGACACGCCACGCAGCTGTCCAGCTCGCAGGTGACGGTGGGTCCGCAGCGAGCCCAGGTGGTGCTGGAATTGAACGGGCTCGACATCGACGTCGCCCTGAAAAGCGCGGTGGTGGGCGAGGACGGAAACGTCTCGGAGCCCGGATTGTCCGCCGCGCGCGAGGCGTTGACCGCATACGTGCTCGAGCACACGCAAATGACCATGGCGCCAGGTGCGGACTGCCGCGGCGAGGTGGGGGAGATACGCCCCAAGGCCGAGCACGTGCTGGTGGACGTGGAATGGAGCTGTCCGTCGGTCGAGGGCGAGCTGACCTATCGTGTCACGCTGTTCCACGAGATCGACCCCGCGTCGCGCCACATGGTCACCGCGCTCGGCGAGGTGAAGATGGTCGGTCTGCTCGCCGTGTCCAATCCGCAGGTCAGGCTGGTGAACGAGCGCAGCAACGTGTGGCGGGTGATGTGGCACTACCTGCTGGCCGGCATCGAGCATATCGCCATCGGCTACGATCACATCGCCTTTCTTATCGCAGTGATCGTCTGGGGTCGCAAGCTGTGGCCGCTGGTGATGGGGGTCACCGCATTCACCATCGCGCACTCCATCACCCTGAGCCTGGCCGTGCTGGACCTGGTACGCCTGCCCTCGCAGCTGGTCGAAACCCTCATCGCATTATCGATCGTGTACGTCGCAGCAGAGAATTTCTTCGTGCGCGATCTTCGTCA